>NZ_JAGXKC010000180.1:0-519 GCF_019091045.1 Stenotrophomonas sp. GbtcB23
GAGGAGGGCCTGGACCATGTCACCGATGTGTTGGTTCGGGCCCAGCTCGAGGGCTAGGCGTTCAAAGTTTGACGTGGCATTTTCTGCAAGCTGTAGGTTACCTTAACGCTCACGGCTGCATGGGCGCTGCGTCGCGGCGCGCCCGGCGCCGGCAGGTCGACAGAGTGTCAGCAGCTATAAGGAACAAACGGGATGTCATTGCCACAGAATCGACCGGGATATCGTCCGGATATCGACGGGTTGCGCGCTATTGCCGTGCTCGCGGTTGTTGTATTTCATCTCAACAAGAGCTGGCTGCCAGGTGGCTTCACCGGCGTTGACGTCTTCTTTGTTATCTCCGGCTTCCTTATTACGGGAATTCTGAGCCGAGGATTGCAGTCGGGCACGTTCTCCTACGCGGGATTCTATCTTGCGCGGGCGCGGCGCATTCTGCCAGCTACCATCTTCTGCATAGCCGTCACCCTGTTGGTGGGGAGCGTAGTGATGCTCCCACAGGACGCTGCGAGTCTTGGGGCGACG
>NZ_JAGXKC010000181.1:0-511 GCF_019091045.1 Stenotrophomonas sp. GbtcB23
TGCACTTAATTGCGGGCAATTAGGCGTGGAAGCACTTTCAAATCGCATGGTTGGGAATGCGAAATTGCGCCGGTTGGGCTTTCAAAGCTTGAAAGCTTGCGGTTGAGTTCCTCGTGTCATTAGCGACCGCTTGTGAGGAGCTAGGAGACACCCCGGTAGCGTTCGACTCCTGCAACGTTCCGAAAAGCGATCTCCCTTGAGGAGCGCCCCCCCCATGGATAGGGCATCCAGAGCCGGTGCATAGCCGGAAGATCAAATCAGAAAGCATGATGCACTGGGAATCGCGGAGTAGAGGGCGGCGTAGAAGACGCAGTCGAGCAGAAGACTCGGACGCCGGGTTGTGAGGTGCTTTGGGCCGGAAGTTGTCCTCCGCCAAACGCGGGAGGAGGCATCCAGCTTCATGATTAGGATTCGTTATCGGGGGGAGGGTAGATGCCCACTTCTGGCCGAAGTCGCACATCTGCGAGATGGATTGCCGCCGCTGGGACGTATGCCGGCGAGGGCGACATCA
>NZ_JAGXKC010000182.1:0-511 GCF_019091045.1 Stenotrophomonas sp. GbtcB23
GTCTTAGTCTTCGAAGACGGTGGTCTATGCTCGGGCCTCACCGGACTGTCCGATGTGCGAACGTCGCGGCGCCTGAAAGCGTCGCAAGTGGCGGCTGCAACTAAGGGCAGCGTTGATGAAGCGCTCTGATATTCCCGATCTGGAACAAGCGGCAATCAAGTATCTGCTTGAGGCTGAGGGTATACCGGAAGAACTCAGTGCTCAATTGGGCCGCGTCATTGCTACTGTGCGAACGGAAAGTCGAGTGGGCGTGTACGTCGACTTTATTCTGGGGAGCGACGCGATCCCGCTTTCAGGTGAGGCGGACTTTGAGATTGAGGGTCTGTCGGCTACAGGGGCAGATGGTTTTGGAGTCGAGTTCATTCTGTTCGTGCGAGGTGGCTTTCTCTCCTTCTTGGAGGTATACACTGTGCTCGCTGAACTTCCAGGCTACGCATCACTCACGCTGACCTCCAGTGTCGAGGAAGGCATTCGCTATTGTCCGGTGACGGCTTCGATACTAAGGCAGGAA
>NZ_JAGXKC010000183.1:0-500 GCF_019091045.1 Stenotrophomonas sp. GbtcB23
CGGGAAGCGGGCGCAATCTTGCTTGGGAAGCTCTCAAATCATCGTGCGGTAGCCCTCGCTGAAGAGCGTGCGCTAATCAGTCCAAGATTAGGTGTCCGTCTGGGAATTACCAGTCGGCTCGAAGCATTTCGCAGGCAGATGGAACCAACCGTCCTCGAAAGGTTCCCGGGCATCTGGCTGCCAGTCAATGACTTTCAGCGCGAGTTCTGGAGCGGGGCGTCGTCCGAGGAGACATCCTGGCTTTCCGCTTCCGCACCTACCGCATCCGGAAAGACGTTCTTGGTGCGGAAATGGCTGATTGATCGCATGTTGACAAGCGACGCAACCGTTGCCGTGTACATCGCACCGACGCGTGCGTTGGTCTCGGAGGTGGAGTCTTCAATAATTGAACTCATCAGCGAGATGGAGGTTGCGGATAGAATCCACGTGGCGTCGTTGCCGCTCAGAGATAGCTATCTAGCCCCTCTGAGGCAGGCTAAGAAGGTAGTTCTTATATTTAC
>NZ_JAGXKC010000184.1:0-496 GCF_019091045.1 Stenotrophomonas sp. GbtcB23
GCTGGTGCTCGCCATTCCGGGCTGGCGCTTCTATGAGAGGGGCTTCCCGGCGCTGTTCCGCCTGGGTCCCGACATGAACTCGCTGGTCGCGGTCGGCACGGCCGCGGCCTTCGGTTATTCGATGGTCGCCACGTTCGCGCCCAGTCTGCTGCCGGCCGGCACGGTGAACGTGTACTACGAGGCGGCAGCCGTCATCGTGGCGCTGATCCTGCTGGGCCGCTTTCTTGAGGCACGGGCCAAGGGCCGCACCTCCGAGGCCATCAAGCGCCTGATCGGCCTGCAGGCCAAGGAGGCGCACGTGCTGCGCGACGGCCGCATCGTGGACATCCCGATCGACGACGTGGCGCAGGGCGACATCGTGGAAGTGCGCCCCGGCGAGCGCGTGCCGGTCGATGGTGAAGTGGCCGAGGGCCGCAGCTTCGTGGCCGAGTCGATGATCACCGGCGGGCCGATCCCCGTCGAACAGGCGGAAGGCAGCACCGAGGTCGGCGGCACC
>NZ_JAGXKC010000185.1:0-494 GCF_019091045.1 Stenotrophomonas sp. GbtcB23
ACTGGTGACGCCGCCGATCAGGGCGGGGTCGATATAGGCCTTGCCGTCGACGCCGGCATAACCCCGCCAGGTGGTCGTCGTCTGCTGGGTGCCGTCGATCGCCACGCGCACGCGGTTCTGGCCCTGCAGGCCGCGGATATTGACGTTGACGGAACCGCCATTGTGGTTGTTGGCGGAGATGACACCGGGCGTGTTCTTGAAGATGTCGCCGGCCGTCGATCCGCGAAAGCGTTCGATCTGCTCCGAGGAGATGTAGCTGGTCGAACCCGCCGTCTGATAGGGCTCATCGACAAGATTGCCCGCACGGCCGCCGTGCAGGACGATCGGCGCCAGCATCGTGTCACCGTCGCCGGTGGCCGCAGCGCCGGAAGCGGCAGCTTCAAGCGTGACGGTGTTGCCGCTGCTGAAGCGATAGGAAATGCCCGTGCCGGACAAGAGCCGCGCGAGCGCCGCGGATGGCGTCAGCGCCCCGGTCGCGCCGCCGGTGGTCTTTC
>NZ_JAGXKC010000186.1:0-492 GCF_019091045.1 Stenotrophomonas sp. GbtcB23
ATCTTCCCGGAAGGCGACGTCACCGTCGTCGGATCGGTGGCGTCAGGCGCGGAAATTATTGCCCGAGGATCGATCCACATCTACGGGACGCTGCGTGGCCGGGCCATGGCAGGCTCCGTCGGAAACACCGCTGCGCGCATCTTCTGCCGGAAGATGGAAGCCGAACTGCTGGCGATCGACGGCATCTATAAGATGGCGGAAGACATGGCCCCCGGTCTTCGCGGACGACCTGTCCAGCTTTGGCTCGAAGGCGAGGCGATCATGGCAGAGACACTTATTTGTGCCGGAAACCGGCCGGAAAACAGGAGAGAGAGATGGGGAAAGTCATCGTAGTCACCTCAGGTAAGGGCGGGGTCGGCAAGACGACCTCCAGCGCCGCACTTGGAGCAGCTCTCGCGCAAAGAGGCGAGAAGGTGGCGGTTGTCGATTTCGACGTCGGCCTGCGGAATCTCGACCTTGTGATGGGCGCGGAACGGAGGGTCGTCTACGATC
>NZ_JAGXKC010000187.1:0-489 GCF_019091045.1 Stenotrophomonas sp. GbtcB23
TGCCATGGAAGCAGAGCAGGGCGCTCTTGGAATAACGCTGCCTAGCGCACCATCGCCTGGCCATCCTCCGCCCAACCGGCGGCGTCCGAGCCCCTGAAACGCCAAAAGCCCCGCGAGCGGGGCTTTTTGTTGGCTGGGCCAAGGGGAATACGGTTTCAGTGGATGGTAGGGCGGCGAGGGCGCTCTGGCTCTGAAGCACCAGGCTTTTTCTTAGATCTGCTTGCACGCCATTGCTCCACAGACTGTGGCATGACTGGCAGAGCATTGCGGTCGACGATCGCACGACGGACTTCAAGAGAAGGACGGAACACGGGAGTTTGGGGAGCGCTCGAGCCATCCTCCACCAACGGCTCCGATGCGTAGGAAAGCTGAAGAAGCGCTCCGGCCACATCCCACGCGTGTTGGGCATCTTCCATCCGGTCAGGTAGCTCGCGACTGGGACCTTGCCAAAGCAGGTGCCCTAAGAGTGTTGAGGCGATTGTCAGGTGG
>NZ_JAGXKC010000188.1:0-488 GCF_019091045.1 Stenotrophomonas sp. GbtcB23
CGGCAGTGCCGGTGCGCACGACCTGTTTGTCGCTTTCTCCATGCCTGGCACCGCAGCGGGCGAGGCGGACACCGCCTTGGTGAACAACGAGACCTTCGATGAAAGTGCAGGCGCAGTCACCCGAGCGCGTCTAGAGGACGTTTCGCTGAGCCAGGACGGTGCCAAGGCCGCCCCGGACCTGGCCAGTTGGAAAGAGATCGGCAAGCAAAGCCAGCTCACCGTCCATCCGGCGGGCGAGGGCACCTATCTGCTGGGTGTCTCGACGATGGCTGCCACCAGCACACGTACGGCCAGCGAGTTCGGCAAGTACCTGGAGCTGGAAGACTTGCCCGATACGCTGGCCACCTATGACGCAAGCAAGTTCCCCAAAGGGGTCACCTATAGCTATACCAAGCATGCCCGTGCCATTGGACAGGTGGGCACGAAACTGACCGACGACTTCGCTGCCTCGCTGGGCTATCCGTTGGAGATCCGCTTGACCCGCAATC
>NZ_JAGXKC010000189.1:0-485 GCF_019091045.1 Stenotrophomonas sp. GbtcB23
GGTGATAAACATGTTGGAACTGCTCGGTGCCGGCGAGATTCCATTCCAGCCTGAAAGCAGATGGGACGTGGAGCTCGGAAGCCCGATCTATCTCATCGAGACCCGAATGGAGAGCGCTGGACTAATGGCACGGACATTCTAGACTTTCATAAAGGTCGAGCAGGGTCCCCCGGTTGGAGGGGCAGGGATCACTGGCACCATGATAAGGGAGAGAAGCACTATGCCCCCGGTGATGAATGCCCGACCTCGGACACGCCACCTCCGGCCGACGCCGACTTCATGCAAAAGATGAGTGAAATCACCGGATTGACAGGCGCGGCGCTTCTTATCTATATCTTCATCTCTGAAGGTTCACGTGTGATTCCACCGAGAAATTTAATACCGATCCCGTAGGGCGTTCTGAGGAAAATGAGTGCCGAAGAGAAGATCAAGCGTTACCTGTTTGATAAAGGAGACCTTCACGATTGCGTTGTTGAAAGTTTTTC
>NZ_JAGXKC010000019.1:0-76596 GCF_019091045.1 Stenotrophomonas sp. GbtcB23
AGGATGCTTGCTTTCTGGACGATTTCTGAAAGTCGCTGCTGCGCTCTCGCATTGAAATCCGCGTCACCCACGCCCAGCCACTCGTCCATCAAGAGGATATCGGCGTCAAAGCTGGTGGCGATGGAGAAAGCCAGGCGGACCAGCATGCCGCTCGAGTAGACACGCACAGGCATGTCCACGTAAGGACCGAGTCCGGAGAATTCACAGATCGATGGCATTTTTGCTGCAATCTCTGCGCGCGAAAGGCCGTGCAGAAGGCCCTTCAGGCGGATGTTTTCCACGCCGGTAGCCTCGAAGTCCATCCCCATGGTGACGTCCAGGAGATTGGCGATCCTCCCGCGACTGCGCACGTAACCGGACGTTGGCTCATATACGCCAGCCAATGTCTTCAGCAAAGTGGTTTTGCCTGCACCGTTGTGCCCTACCAGACCAAGCTTGTCGCCCTCGCGAAGCTCAAATGAAACGTCCTGGAGCGAATCGACGACAGTGACGTTTCGGCTGGACGGCGCTACACGGCCGCCAGTGACGGCGGACATGATGGCACCCTTCATGGAGCGGTTGTTGGTTCCGTAAACAGGCAACTGCACGCTGCAGTTGACGACACTGATGTTCGTCATGTCACACCCAGAAGGAGATTTTGTGGCGGCTGCGCGCCAACACCGGAATGGCGATCAGGTAGGCCAGCACAATGAAGACCCCTACCACCCAATAGGAATGATCCGGCGGGACATTACCCATCAGTGGATCACGAACGAGTTGGATGAAGTGGTAGAGGGGATTGAAATCGGCCACCCAGCGGTGCGGACCCAACATGTCCGCCTTCCAGATGATTGGGGTCATGAAGAACCCCAGTTGCATGAAATTCGCAATCGCAGGCTGCAGGTCCCGGAAACGTGCCGCCATGACGCCGAAGAGGGCAGTGATGGGTATGGTGGCCAGCAGGATCGCGAAAATGCCGGGAAGAGCCAGGAACCAGACCAGTTCAGGCTGAATCTTGAGGTAGATGGCGAAGGGGATATAAGCCACAGCGCCATGCAGGAACACAACGAAGGTGCGGGTGACCAGCCGCATCACATGTAACGTCGCCGGGAGGCGCATTGAGCGGATCAGGTTTTCGGATGCAGTGAAGGTCGTGCAGCCCTCCTGGACCGTCGTGGAAATGTAGATCCAGACAATGTCGCCCAGCGCGATGTAAGGAAGGTATTCGCGCAGGTTCATTCGGAACAGCTGGCTGTACAGCAGGCCGATACCCAGAATCAGCACGAACATGCTGATTGTGATCCAGAACGGGCCCAGCACCGAACGCCGATACTTATGCTTGGTATCCATCATCGCCAGCGCCAGCCACGCCCGCCAGGAACGCATGCCATCGGCGACGTCGGAGCCGAGTGCGCGCAGTGGCGTGAGCTCGGTATCTCGCAGATGTCGCCGATCAATCCGCGCCGTCGCCATGGACGAGGAAATTTCCACGGTCATTTCAAAGCCCTCTCAAGGTCTAATTGAAGATCACCCAGTTCCTCTACACCCACACTCAACCGCACCAGCGCGTCACTGATGCCCAGCTGGTCACGGCGTTCCACCGGGATGGAGGCATGGGTCATCACGGCAGGATGATTCACCAGGCTCTCCACCCCACCCAGCGATTCGGCCAGAGTGAACAGCTCGGTCTTTTCACAGAACCGCTTGGCCGCCTCGAACCCGCCCTTGAGCACGATCGACACGATGCCGCCGTAGCCGTTCATCTGGCGCGTGGCCAGTTCGTGCTGCGGGTGCGAGGTCAGGCCGGGGTAGATGACCTTCTCGATGGCCGGGTGCTTTTCCAGCCACTGGGCCAGGGCCAGCGCATTGGCGCAGTGCGCCTTCATGCGCAGCGGCAGGGTCTTCAGGCCGCGCAGGGCCAGGAAGCTGTCGAACGGACCCTGTACGCCACCGATGGAGTTCTGCAGGAACGCCATCTGCTCGGCCAGCTCTGCATTGTCGCCCACCACCACCATGCCGCCGACCATGTCCGAATGGCCGTTGAGGTACTTGGTGGCCGAGTGCAGGACCAGATCCGCGCCCAGCTCCAGCGGGCGCTGCAGCATCGGCGAGGCGAAGGTGTTGTCCACCACCACGATCAACCCATGACGCTTGGCGATGGCTGCCACCGCAGCGATATCCACGACCTTAAGCATCGGATTGGTCGGGGTTTCGATCCAGACCATCTTGGTCTGCGGGGTGATCGCAGCCTCGAACGCGGCCATGTCGGTCAAGTCGACGAAGCCGAACTGCAGGCCGGCGGTGCGCTTGCGCACGCGTTCGAACAGGCGGAAGGTGCCGCCATAAATGTCGTCCATCGCCACCACGTGGCTGCCGGCGTCCAGCAGCTCCATCACCGTGGAGGTGGCGGCCATGCCCGAGGCGAACGCGTAGCCGCGGCTGCCACCCTCGAGCGAAGCAACGCAACGCTCATAGGCGAAACGGGTCGGGTTGTGGGTGCGCGAGTACTCGAAGCCCTGGTGCTCGCCGGGGCTGGCCTGGGCATAGGTGGAGGTCGCGTAGATCGGCGGCATCACCGCGCCGGTGCTCGGGTCGGGCGACTGCCCGCCATGGATGGCCAGTGTGGCCAGTGCGAGCGAGCGCTTGGTGTGCCCGGAGGATGCAGGGTCGGACATGTGGATTCCCAGCGATTGAGGGCCCCGTTGGGCCCTACCTAAATGGAGCGGAAGTCTACCAGCGCGGGCTTAATCAATCTTTGACGCGGATAAACAGATATTCAGCGCTGAACGTCGGTCAATGCGCTGTTATTGCACCCTGCGTCGCAGATAGTTCAGCAGGTCGATCCGGGTGATCAGTCCCAGGAAGCTGCCGCCGTCCATGATGATGGCCACCTGGCCGCGGTCGAACACCGGCAGCAGGGCTTCGATCGGCGATTTCACGTCCAGCCGGTCCAGCTTGCTGACCATGGCGGTGGAGACCTTGTCGCGGAACCGCGACTCGTCCCCGTACACGTGCAGCAGCACGTCGCTTTCGTCCACGATGCCGACCAGCTGCTCGCCATCCATCACCGGCAGCTGCGACACGTCATACAGCTTCATGCGCTGGTAAGCGGTGGTCAGCAGGTCGTTCGGGCCAATCACGACGGTGTCGCGCTGGCCGTACGGGCGCAGGATCAGGTCGCGCAGGTCGCCGGTCTGCGGGCGCTCCAGGAAGCCGTTGTCCAGCATCCAGTAGTCGTTGTACATCTTGGAGAGGTACTTGTTACCGGTGTCGCAGACCAGCACCAGCACCTTCTTCGGGGTGGTCTGCTCCTTGCAGTACTTCAGCGCGGCCGCCAGGAGGGTGCCGGTGGAGGAGCCGCCGAGCACGCCTTCCTTGCCCAGCAGCTCGCGCGCGGTGTGGAAGCTTTCGGCGTCGGTGATGGCATAGGCCTTGGTGACCCGGCTGAAATCGGCGATCGAGGGCAGGAAGTCCTCGCCGATGCCTTCCACCAGCCAACTGCCGGACTTGTCGTTGAGCACGCCGTCATTGATGTATTCGGCCAGGATCGAGCCAACCGGGTCGGCCAGCACCAGCTCGGTCTTCGGCGACAGGGTGGAGAAGGCGCGCGACAGGCCGGTCATGGTGCCGGAGCTGCCGCAGCCGAACACGATGGCATCCAGGTCGCCGTCCATCTGTTCCAGGATTTCCGGGCCGGTGCCGAATTCGTGCGCGGCCGGGTTGTCCGGGTTGCCGAATTGGTTGATGAAGTACGCGCCGGGGGTTTCCTCGGCCACGCGCTTGGCCATGTCCTGGTAGTACTCGGGGTGGCCCTTGGCCACGTCCGAACGGGTCAGCCGTACTTCGGCGCCCATCGCCTTGAGGTTGAAGATCTTCTCGCGGCTCATCTTGTCCGGCACGACCAGGATGAGCTTGTAACCCTTCTGCTGGGCGACCAGGGCCAGGCCCAGGCCGGTATTGCCCGCCGTGCCTTCCACCAGCGTCGCACCCGGCTTGAGATCGCCGCGCTGTTCCGCCGCTTCGATCATCGACAGGCCGATGCGGTCCTTGATGGATCCCCCGGGATTGGCGCTTTCGAGCTTCAGGTACAGCTCGCAGACACCGGTGTCCAGGCGCTGGGCCTTGACGATCGGGGTCTTGCCAATGAGGTCGAGTACGGAGGAGTGGATTGCCATCGGGTCACATCGATTCGCGCCGCAGGGCGGCCGGACCCCCGATTATCCGACAGATGGTAGAGACACGCCATGCATCCCTGGCCCTGAAAGAGCGACGCGGACGGCGCCCGTCGACGAGGAGACGGACGCCGCCCGCGGCGTTTGGCGGTGCCGGCGCTGGGCCGGCAGGTTCAGCGGCAGGTGCCGGGCGTGGGCCGGCACGATCAGGCCTTAGTGCACGGGGGAGGAAGACTCGTACATGCGCAGCAGGCGCTGCTTGGTGAGAAGCTTCTCACGCTTCAACTGGCCCAGAGTGAGGTCGCCTACCGGATTCACGCCCAACGCGGCATCCATACACTTCTTGTTCAACTTCTGGTGCCGTTCGTAAAGCTCTTTGAATTCCGGATCGCTCTTGCGGCGTGCGTCGATTTCACTCTGGGGCTGACCTTCAAACATGATGAACCTCCTATCGCGTCTACAGCACAAACAAGAACGCCCCGGCCGGTAAGGCACGGGGCGTTGCTTCGGGAGGAGCGCCGGCATCCACCGCGATCAAGGCAGAACCCAGGCGCACGACCGGGGTTGCCCGGCCTGCAGACTGCTCTGGTTCGTGCCCTCGATGCATCGGCCCGGCCCTCCAATCGTCCGGGTCGCGGAAGGCCACCCGGACAATCGACCCTACGCCTGCCCAAGGGCCGGTTCAAGGGTTTCATCTGAAATCGTGGACGGTGCGCAGCCGGGGTTCAGCCTGAACGCGCAATTCAACGAAATTTAAACAAAAACAGGAGGTTGCGTCATTCTGACGCGGTCACGACCAACGGTCGTGACCTACCAATACATGCAACCAGGTAGGTCATGACCGTTGGTCATGACAGAGGCAACCGGGTAGGTCATGACCGTTGGTCATGACAGAGGCAACCGGGTAGGTCATGACCGTTGGTCATGACAGAGGCAACCAGGTAGGTCATGACCGTTGGTCATGACACCGGCGATCAAGGAGCGATGATGACCTCGGCCGAGCGCGCCTTGGTGGCCGCCGCCTTCTTCCCGCTGACCTGCAGGCGGCTGGCGCTCACGCCGCCCCCCACCAGGGCATCGCGCAGGGCTTCGGCACGCTGCTGCCCTACCCCGGCGGCGGCATCGTACGCCTCGATCCGGACCCGGCCCTTCTTGCCGATGTTGAGGTACTCGGCCAGCGCCTTGGCCTGGCCCTTGGCCCCGCCCGAGAGCGCGCCCTTGCCGCTGGCAAAGGCATCGCCGGCGAAGGTGAACACCTCGCCGCGGCTGTCGAACTTCGACCCCGGCAGCTTGTTGCCCGAGACCAGCTCGGCCTCTTCGCGGGCCAGCTTGGCCGCGTTCTGCTGGGCCGCGCTCAGCCGCGCGGTCTGCTTGCCGGCCACGCTGGTCAGGGCGGTTTCGGCGTCCTGGCGGGCCAGCGCTTCGGTTTCGGCGGCCAGGCGCAGGCGTTCGGACTCCTCGGCCTGGATCTGGGCCTGCACGCGCAGCCGCTCGCTTTCCTGGCGGGCACGCTGGGCATCGCGGCGGCTGGCTTCGATCAGCAGGTCGCTGCGGGTGCGCTCGAGGGTGGCCACTTCGCGCTTGGCCAGGGCGGCGCGCACGCTGGTTTCGGCGATTTCGACCCGGCGGTCGGCCAGGTAGCGGGCCTGGTCGAGGTCGCGGCGCTTGGCATTGGCCAGCGCGGCGATGGCCTGCTGGGCCTGCAGGCGCTCATAGGCGGCCAGCTCGGACGCATCCGGGTTGGCCTGGATCGCCATCAGGCGCTGGGTGAGCTGGGCCACGGCCGGGTCTTCGGCGGCACCGGCCAGCGGCGACAAGGCCAGGCCGATGGCCAGCAGCAGGGGCGGGATGCGCAGGGCAGCGGCCTTCATCGGCGGTCCTCCCCGGCCAGCTGGCGTTCGAGCTGGGTCACCTCGTTGCGGCGCAGCTGCAGCTGGGCCGTGGCGGTGGCCTCCTCGCTGCGGGCGCGGGCCAGGTCGGCATCGGCGGTGGCGCGCACGGCCAGGGCCGGGGCGTTCTTGCGCTCGCGGCGGTCGCCCGCTGCGGCCTGGGCCTGTTCCAGGCCCTGGCGGGCCACGGCGATCAGGTCCGGGGCGTACTGGTCGGCGTCGGCCTGGGTGGCCTTGTCCACGGCCTGGCGGGCCTGCATGAGCTCGAGCGCGCCGTCCTGGGCCAGGGCCGTCCCGGCCAGTGCGAATGCGCACGCCATCACGCAACTCGTCAAAACTACATACGGGGTACGCCGCATTTGTGCGAAGCTAGGATTCATTGGGGGTGCCGTTCGCCTGAAGTAGGTGCGCGGCCATTGTCGGAAGCCTGCGGCGTGCTTGCAATGGCATGTCGCCGATTGTTGGGGAAACATTTCGCATGGATATCGGCTATTTCCTGAAGCTGATGACCGAAAAGAACGCTTCGGACATGTTCTTGACCACCGGCGCCCCGGTGTACATCAAGATCGAAGGCAAGCTGTACCCGCTGGGCAATACCGGGCTGCCGCCCGGGATGGTCAAGAAAATCGCCTATTCGCTGATGGACGAGGGCCAGGTGCCCCAGTTCGAACGCGACCTTGAGCTCAACATGGCCATCGCCCTGCCGGATGCGGGACGCTTCCGCGTCAACGTGTTCAAGCAGCGCGGCGAGGTCGGCATGGTGATCCGTGCCATCCGCAGCAAGATTCCCAGCATCGAAGAGCTCAACCTGCCCCAGGTCCTCAAGGACGTCATCATGACCCCGCGCGGGCTGGTGCTGGTGGTGGGCTCGACCGGCTCGGGCAAGTCGACCTCGCTGGCGTCGATGATCGACCACCGCAACAGCACCACGACCGGGCACATCCTCACCATCGAGGACCCGATCGAGTACCTGCACAAGCACAAGATGTCGATCGTCAACCAGCGCGAGGTCGGGCTGGATACCCATGCCTTCCACAACGCGCTGAAGAACGCGATGCGTGAAGCGCCGGACGTGATCCTGATCGGCGAAATCCTCGATTCGGAAACGATGGAGGCGGCCATCGCCTTCGCCGAAACCGGTCACCTGTGCCTGGCCACGCTGCACTCCAACAACGCCGACCAGACCATCGAGCGCATCCTCAACTTCTTCCCCGAGAGCGCGCACCGCAACGTGCTGATGAACCTCTCGCTGAACCTGCGCGCGGTGATTTCCCAGCGCCTGGTCAAGGGCCAGGATGGGCGCCGCCTGCCGGCCACCGAAGTGTTGATCAACACGCCGATGATCCGCGACCTGCTGCGCCGCGGCCAGGTGCACGAGATCAAGCCGGCGATGGAAGCCTCGCTGGAAGAAGGCATGGAGAGTTTCGACCAGTGCCTGTTCCGCATGGCCAAGGGCGGCATCATCGAGCAGGAAGAAGCGCTGCGTGCGGCCGATTCGCGCGATGGACTGGCCCTCAAGTTCCGCCTGTCCGAAGGCGGCAGCGGCGAGCATGACCCGTACGCGGATTATTCGGCGGCGACCCCGGCGGCGATCACGCACGGGTTCTGACCGGCAGGTACCGACCGTGGGTCGGTACCCGGTTTCAGGGCGATGCGTCGGCCTGGATTTCCGGCCTTGCCGCATCGAACGCCGGCAAGGCCAGGCACGCCTCGTCGATCCGCACCAGGGTCGGGTACGGGCCCAGATCCACGTTGAAACGGCGGGCGTTGAACAGCTGCGGCACCAGGCAGCAATCGGCCAGGGTCGGTGTGTCGCCGTGGCAGAAGCGCCCGGTGTCCACCGACTCGACCAGCAGCCGTTCCATCGCATCGAAGCCGACCGTCATCCAGTGCCGGGTCCAGTCCTCACGCTCGGTCTGCGGCACGTTCCAGGTATCGCTGAAGAACTGCATCACGCGCAGGTTGTTGAGCGGGTGCAGGTCGCATGCCACCAGCTGCGCCAGCGCACGCACGCGGGCGCGGCCCGGGGCATCGTCGGGCAGCAGCGGCGGTTCCGGAAACACCTCGTCGAGGTATTCCAGGATCGCCATCGACTGGTGCAGCACCAGGTCCCCATGCACCAAGGTGGGCACCAGCTCCTGCGGGTTGAGCGCGGCATACCCTTCGCTGTGCTGCTGGCCGCCGTCGCGGACCAGGTGCACCGGGGTGATCTGGTGTTCCAGGCCCTTGAGGTTCAGACCGATGCGCACGCGGTAGGCCGCGCTGGAGCGCCAGTAGCTGAACAGCTCGATGCGGTCGGCCGGGGTGTTCAGGGCCGTGCCGCCTGTTCGATGCGCTGTTCGATGGCGCCGAAGATGCTCTCGCCGGCGGCGTCGAACATTTCAATGCGGACCACGTCGCCGAACGACATGAACGGCGTGCTCGGCTTGCCGTCGCGCAGGGTTTCCACGGTGCGCTGCTCGGCAAAGCAGGAGGCCCCCTTGCTGGTGTCCTCGTTGGCGATGGTGCCCGAGCCGACGATGGCACCGGCGCCGAGCGGGCGGGTCCTGGCCGCGTGCGCGACGAGCTGGGCGAAGTTGAACTGCATGTCCACGCCCGCTTCCGGCGCGCCGAACCAGGCGCCGTTGACGTGGGTGACCAGCGGCAGGTGCACCTTGCTGTCCTGCCAGGCCTCGCCCAGCTCGTCGGGGGTGACGAACACCGGCGACAGCGCCGAGCGCGGCTTGGACTGCAGGAAGCCGAAGCCCTTGGCCAGCTCGCCCGGGATCAGGTTGCGCAGCGAGACATCGTTGACCAGGCCGACCAGCTGGATATGGCCGGCGGCCTGCTCGGCGGTGACCGCCATCGGCACGTCATCGGTGATGACCACCAGTTCGGCTTCCAGGTCGATGCCGTACTCCTCGCTGATCACCTTCACGGCATCGCGCGGGCCATGGAACCCGGCGCTGGTGGCCTGGTACATCAGCGGGTCGGTGTAGAAGCTTTCCGGCACTTCGGCGCCACGGGCGCGGCGCACGCGCTCTACGTGCGGCAGGTAGGCGCTGCCATCGACGAATTCATAGGCGCGCGGCAGCGGCGCGGCCAGTGCCTGCAGGTCGATGTCGAACACGCCATCGGCGCTGCCGTCATTGAGCGACTCGTACAGGGCGTTCAGGCGCGGCGCCAGGTGGCTCCAGTCTTCCAGGGCCTGCTGCAGCGTGGCGGCGATCCCGGTGGCGCGGACGCCATGGCGCAGGTCGCGCGAGACCACGATCAGGGTGCCGTCGCGGCCGCCTTCCTTCAAAGAACCAAGCTTCATGGGGGGGAATATCCGGGGATCGCAGGAAATAGGTTTCGAGTGTAACCAAATGCGTGGTCATGCCAAGTCGCAGTGCCGCAGAACGAACATAAACCATCCGAATGATGCTGGCGTGGTCGCTCGCCAAGGTCGTCCGGCTGGGGCCGGCCGCTACGAATTGCTACGGGCGCCGGGGAGGCATGGATACGTCGGGAGTCGCTTGTTCAACCTGAACGGGGGATTTGGCCTTGTTCGCGCGGTTCCGCTACACTGTCGGGGTCTGCAGCGGCCGTCCGTTTCCCTTCGGGATCGCCGGCGATCGGGATTTCCGTCCCTCGCCCGCCCCCACTCCGACGCCATTCGTCATGCATTCCAGTCTGCGCACCGCGCCGGCTGCACCCAATTCTCGCAGCGCGGTTCACGGGAACGCTCCGAGTCAGCCGATCAACTCGATCTGCCTTGCGTCCGGCCATTCGGCCTGGCGTTACTTCGTCTTTGGAGCTTCCACCCGATGTCTTTTGAAAACCTGGGCCTTGCCCCGTTCCTGCTGCGCGCGTTGTCCGAGCAGGGCTATGAAAACCCCACCCCGATCCAGGAGCAGGCGATCCCGCTGGCCCTGGAAGGCCGCGACCTGCTGGCCGGCGCGCAGACCGGCACCGGCAAGACCGCCGCGTTCGGCCTGCCGCTGCTGCAGCACCTGGGCACCAATCCGCAGGCCGTGAACGGCCCGCGCAAGCCGCGTGCGCTGGTGCTGGCCCCGACCCGCGAACTGGCTACCCAGGTGCATGACAGCCTGCGCGGCTACAGCAAGTACCTGCGCATTCCCAGCGCCTGCATCTACGGCGGCGTCGGCATGGGCAACCAGTTCGACGTGCTGCGCCGTGGCGTGGACCTGCTGGTGGCCTGCCCGGGCCGCCTGATCGACCACCTGGAGCGTCGCAGCGTCGACCTGTCGGGCATCGAGATCCTGGTGCTGGACGAAGCCGACCGCATGCTGGACATGGGCTTCCTGCCGTCGATCAAGAAGATCCTGGCCAAGCTGCCGCGCCAGAACCGCCAGACCCTGCTGTTCTCGGCGACCTTCGAAGAGAGCATCAAGCAGCTGGCCCTGGAGTTCATGCGCGATCCGGCGCAGATCCAGGTCACGCCGAAGAACACGGTCGCCGAATCCATCAAACACTGCGTGCACCCGGTTGACGGCCCGCGCAAGCGTGACCTGCTGCTGCACCTGCTGGCCCAGGACAGCCGCGAGCAGACCCTGGTGTTCGGCCGTACCAAGCACGGCTGCGACAAGCTGGCCACGTTCCTGGAGAAGTCGGGCATCAAAACCGCGGCGATCCACGGCAACAAGAGCCAGGGCCAGCGCCTGCGTGCGCTGGGCGACTTCAAGGCCGGCCGCGTGACCGTGCTGGTGGCCACCGACATCGCCGCGCGCGGTATCGACATCAACGAGCTGCCGAAGGTCATCAACTACGACCTGCCGATGGTGCCGGAAGACTACGTGCACCGTATCGGCCGTACCGGCCGCAACGGCTCGACCGGCCAGGCGATCTCGCTGGTGGCCCAGGACGAAGCCAAGCTGCTGCGCCAGATCGTGCGCCTGCTGGACAAGGACATGGACATCCGCGACGTGCCCGGCTTCGAGCCGCAGACCCCGATCCGCTGGGGCAACAGCGCGCCGGGCAAGGCCGAAGTGCCGGGTGGCGACCGTTCGCCGCGCAAGCACGCGCGCCGTCCGCATGGCGAGGCCCCGCGCCACGCCCATGCCGGTGCCAAGACCGGCGGCGGCCAGCGTGACGGTGCCGGTCGCGGTGCAAGCCGTGGTGCCGGCAACGGTGCGCCGCGCGGTGGTGCGCCGACCGGCCAGCGCCGTGGCGGTGGTGGCGGCGGTCGCGGTCCGGGCGGCGGCAACCGCGCCGGCTGATCGTTTCGCCGGCTGCACAATGGAAAAGGGCGACGCATTGCGTCGCCCTTTTTTTTACCCGCGTGGCTTGGTCGGGTTGAGCAGGTTGCCGAAGAACACCGCGTTAAGCAGCAGCCGCTCGGTCCCGTGCCAGTACTTGCGATGCGCCGGGTCATCGGCGAACAGCACCACGTTGCCCTGCCCCTGCGGCGACACCAGCAGCCAGGCGCTGCCGGCCACGCGGCTGCGGTTGGCCTCGGACAGGTAGCCGTTCACCCGCGGTGACTCGTCAACGCGCACCACGGTCGAGAACGCATTGCGGCTGGGCTTGAAGCTGATCCCGTTTTCCTTGTTGATCGCCAGCTGGGTGCGCGGCAGGCCGAAGCCGAGCGGGTGGCTGGTGTCCACGTCGGCGCTGAGGATGTTGCCGCTCACCCGCTCGATGGCGGCGATGTCGCGCTGGTCGCCGAACGCGCGGCGCGCACCCTCGGGCTCCTTCTCTTCGGCACCCAGCACTTCATCGCTGAGCTTCTGCTCGATCGCCCACTTGGCCGCGCTGCCGTAGGTCACCAGCGAACCGCCGGCGTTGATCCAGCGCTTGAGCGCGGCCACCGCCGTGGCATCCACGCCGCTGTAGGTACCGCCGGACAGCACGATGGTGGTGTAACGGTCCAGGTTGACCTTGCCCAGCTGCGCCGGGTCCAGCTTGCTGGCCGGCAGCTGCACCTGCTGGTCGAGCAGGAACCACGCCGAACCGATCTCGGTGGCGCTCACGCCCTCGCCCATCACCAGCGCCACCGCCGGCCTGCGCAGCGATTTGACGCTGTCGCTGCCCAGGTCGATGCCGCTGCGGCTCTGCCCGCTGGCCAAGGCGTGCACCTGTACGCCGCTGCTGCGCGCCGCTTCATCCACGGCAGCGAGCAGTGCATCGCCAGCCAGCGTCTGCCCGGCCACCGGCACCACCACGCTGCCGCGCGCGAACGCCTGCTCACCCGACGCGGTGGCGGCGGTGAACGGCTGGAACGCGGCGCGGGTCAGCACACCCTTGGCCTGCAGCGCGTACAGCGCGCGGCTGGCGTTGTAATCGCGCCAGTCGAACACGTAGGCATAGCCGGCCTGGCCACCGCTCACCCCACCACGGGCGGCCGGCAGGCGGGTGATGCGCTCGCCGCCATCGACACGGCTGCGGCTGCCGGCGAACGCCACGCCGTAGGCCGGTGCGATGGCATAGGAGGTGCTGCCGTAGAACACGTCGCCCTTGATCGGCGGGGTCTCGGCGAAGATCGAATGCACCAGGCGGAACTGCGGCTGCGCGGTGGGCACCACGTAGGCACTGCCCGGCTCGAAGCGCTGGCCGTCCACGGTGACCGCCTTGCTCAACGCCTGCACGGTGATCTGATGCTGCAGCAGCAGGTCGAGCAGGCGCCGGGTCAGGCCCGGGTCGTGGGCATCGCCGAACACGAACGCCTTGACCGGCTGCTGGTTGGCCTGCTTCACGGCGGACTGGAAGAATTCCTTCTGCAGCTTCAGCAGCCCGTCGCGCTCGGTCACCGCACCGCGCACGGTGCCCAGGCCGGTGGCGACCTGGTTGCGGATGGTGAACGGGAAGGTCAGCAGGCCATTGACCGATTCCTGCACGCGGCCACGCGAGCTGGCCTGTTCCACCGTGACGCCGACCGCACCATGGAAGTCCGGATAGGTCGAGCCGTACACCGGCGAGAAGTTGTCGAAATTCTCACCGGTGTAGTACAGCGAGCCGAGCGCATCCAGTGCCTGCGCGTGGTACTTGGCCAGGGTCTTGTTGAACGCGTACGACGACGCCGGCAACAGCGGGCTGTGCATGCTCGCCGGCGACGGTTCGAAGTAGTAGGTGCTGTCCTTGCCCATCTCGTGGAAATCGATCTGGACGTTGGGGTACCACTGGTGGAAGTAGGCGATCTTGGGCCGCGTGTCCTGCTGGGTCAGTGCCAGCCAGTCGCGGTTTAGGTCGGTGAAGTAGTGGTTGGTGCGTCCCTGCGGGAAGGGCTCCACGTGCTCCTTGTCGGCCGGATCGGCCGATGCCGGCGACGAGGCATAGGCGTCGTGCCAGCTGGCCGCACGGTCGCGGCCGTCCGGGTTCTGCGCCGGGTCGAACAGCACCACCGCCTGCTGCAGCCACCTGGCCGTATCGGCACTGCGGTTGGCCACCAGGTAGTACGCGGTGAGCAGCGCGGCTTCGCCACTGGAGGTTTCATTGCCGTGCACGCTGTAGCCCAGCCACACCACCACCGGGCTGTTGCCAGCGGCCGACAGCGGCTGCGCCGGGTCGGCCAGGGTCACGTGCTGGCGGCGCAGGGTTTCCAGCTGCTGCTGGTTCTGCGCCGAGGTGACGGTGGCGATCAGCAACGGACGGCCTTCGTAGCTGCTGCCAATCTGCTCGACCTTGATCTTGTCGGAGTGTCTGGCCAGCTCGTTGAAGTAGGCCACCAGCTGGTCGTGCCGGGTGTAGCGGCTGCCGATCTCGTAGCCCAGGAACTGCTGCGGGGTGGGAATGGCGGGATCGAAATCGCCGCCCTGCGGGAAGAAGTAGGCGCTCTGTGCGAACGCCGGCGCGGCCAGCAGCCACAGCGCCCCCACCACCCAGATGATGGGACGCGACAAACCATGGAACAAGGACACAGCGAACCCCTCTTAGAAGCGGTAATCGAAGCCGACGGTGAAGTAGCGGCCGCGCAGGTCGTACTGGCTGAAGTCGTACGGCGCGCGGATGCCCGGGAACGAGGCGTCGTACGGCGGTTCCTCATCGGCCAGGTTCTGGATCTTCGCGTACAGGGTCAGCTTCTCCAGCCCGGTGTAGGCCAGGTACAGATCGAACTGGCTGTACGAATCCACCCGGTCCTGCACGGCCGTGGCCGCGGCACTGGCCTTCTGGTCGTAGCCGCTGGTGTAGTACCAGGTCAGCGCGGTGCGGAAATCGGCGTAGCTCCAGTCCAGCGTGGTGGTGGCCTTGTTCTTGGGCAGGGTGGCGCCGAGGTTGCTGCCGGCGTAATCCACCAGCGGGCCGCCGACCACGGTGGGGCGGCTGTAGTCGCGCACGTGGGTGAACGCGGTGGACAGCGAGAAGTCGCCGGCCGCCTCGGTCGGGAAGCGCTGGCGCAGTTCCACGTCGAAGCCCGAGGTCTTGAGCTCGCTCAGGTTCTGGTAGCGGTTGAACACCGCCAGCAGCTTGCCGCGCTCATCGCGGGTAACCGCGCCGGGCACATCGTTGGTGACCAGGGTCTGGGTGTTGTTGGTGCCCACCAGGTTTTCCAGTTCGATGCGGTAGTAGTCCACGCTCAGGCTGGTGTTGGACCACGGCGACAGCACCAGGCCCAGGTTGTAGCTCTTGGTCCGCTCCGGCTTCAGGTCGCTGTTGCCGACGGTGAAGAAGGTCGGGTTCTGGCGCGAGCCGGGCACGTCCGGGTCGCGCGGATCAATCACGCTGCCGTAGGCGATGCTGGTGCTGTTGGAGTTCTCCGACAGCGACGGCGCGCGGAAGCCCTTGGATGCCGCGGCACGCACCAGCAGGATGTCGAACGGCTGCCAGCGCAGGCTCAGCTTGGGCGAGAACGCATCGCCGAAATCGCTGTAGTGGTCGGCACGCGCAGCGGCCTGCAGTTCCAGGCGCTCGGCCAGCGGCACGTTCACTTCGGCGTAGGCGGCGGTGACCTTGCGCTCGCCGTGCACTTCGGCGATGGCCGGGCGGATCTGCAGGCCCGCATCGATCTGCCACGGGTTTTCCGAATCCAGCTTTTCGCGGCGCCATTCCAGGCCGGCGGCGAAGCCGATCGGGCCCGCCCAGGTGCTGCCCAGCCCGCCGGAGATCTTGGCGTCCACGCCCTGCAGCACGGACTCGGCCGGGCGCAGGGTGCTCAGGTTGATGCCATCGATCACCGACTGCGGGGTGGCCGACGGATCGAGCAGGTTGTAGCTGCCGGTGGCCAGCGCATCGGCCAGGGTCCAGCGGTTGGCAAAGCCGCCGGAGACGGTCTCGCGCTCGCTGCTGCGCGCCCCGAACGCGCCCACTTCCCAGTCCCAGTCCTGCAGGCTGCCGCGCAGGCCGAACACGCCGCGGTAGGCGGTGGAGCGGTTGGTCTTGATGGTCGGGCCGAGGTTGAAGAAGGTGTACTCGATCGGAATCGCGCGGCCGTACGGGTTGAACGGGCTGCTTGCCGGCAGGTTGGACGACACCGGCTCGGCCAGGCCGGTATCGGCGTTGAGCGCGAAGCGGCCGCTTTCCAGGGTGAAGAACGGGCTGCTGCCGAACCACGACACGCCCTTGATCTCGCTGTAGATCACTTCGCCGAACGCTTCCACGTTGTCGTTCACCTTGAAGGTGCCGTTGACGTAGGCCTGGTAGCGCTTGGTCGAGGGAATCAGCGTGGTGTACGGGGCGAGGTTGTAGCCGCAGGTGTTGCCGGCCAGGCCGTCGATCGGCGCGCTGGGCACCAGCGTGGTGTTGTCCGGGCACTGCCCGTTGGCGTCGAGCATGGGCACCGAGGTGCCGTTGACCAGGAAGCGCGCGCCCTTGGCCGACCAGCCGTTCCAGCGGCCACCGGGCTTGTCGGTGTAGATGCCGGACTTGGTGAGGTCGCGCTGGTCCTGGTCCAGGCGCTCACGGTTGTAGCCTTCCAGGCTGACCAGGATGTTGTAGCCATCGGCGTCGAGGTCACCGATGCCACCGATGAACTTCAGGTTCTGCTCGTCCAGGCCGCCCTGGTCGGCGGTGCCGACGCTGCCGCCCAGTTCGGAACCCTGGAAGTTCTGCCGGGTGATGATGTTGACCACGCCGGCCACGGCGTCGGAGCCGTACACGGCCGAGGCGCCGTCCTTGAGCACTTCGATGCGCTCCACGGCGACCATCGGCAGCGCATTGAGATTGACGAAGGTGTCGGAAAGGCCGCCGGCGGGGAAGCCGTAGTTGGCCAGGCGGCGGCCGTTGAGCAGCACCAGCGTGTTCTTCTGCGACAGGCCGCGCAGGCCGATGCCGGCCGAACCCGAGGCCCAGCCGTTGTTGGTGGTTTCGTTGTTGGCGTTGCCGGTGTTGGCCGAGATCGAGCGCAGCAGGTCGGCAACGGTGGCCTTGCCGGTGGCTTCGATTTCCTGGCGGCCGATCACCTGCACCGGGTTGGCGGTCTCGGTGTCGGTGCGCTTGATGTTGGAGCCGGTGACACGCACCGCGGCAAGGGTTGTGCTTTCGCCGCTGGCGGAGGCGTCGGGGCTGGCATCGGGGCCAGCGGCGGCGTCGAGGGCAAACGCGGACAAAGGCGTAGCCAGGGCGGCGGAAAGGGCCGCCACAAGAAGGGTGTGCTTGGGCATGAACTCTATGGGAGTGGTGGACGACGAGTTCCGCAGTAGTCCATGCCAAGGGCTTGACCGGCCAATAACATCGCTTCATGCGGATATAACGAAAAGTAACATCTCTTCATCCGGATGGATATGTTTTTGTTGGATGGCCGTACAATGGGCCCATGGAAATCTTCAAAGTCTTTACCCTCGAAGCGGCCCACCACCTGCCCAACGTGCCGGCGGGCCACAAGTGCGCGCGCCTGCACGGCCACTCGTTCCGGGTGGAGCTGAAGGTCGAGGGCGAGCCGGGCGAACACACCGGCTGGATCATGGATTTCGGCGACGTCAAAGCGGCCTTCCAGCCGATCTACGACCGCCTGGACCACCATTACCTCAACGACATCCCCGGCCTGGAAAACCCGACCAGCGAACGCCTGGCGATCTGGATCTGGAACGAGCTCAAGCCCGCCCTGCCGGCGCTGAGCGAGGTGACGGTGCACGAGACCTGCACCTCCGGCTGCCGCTACCGCGGTTGAGCCCCAGCCCCAACCGGTTGTTTCTGAACGGATTCAACCTAATCCGGACCACTTCGGCAATGCATTGTTGCAATGCACCACGATCGGTGTATGCTGCATTGCATCAAACGGAATTTGCGTGGGTCCCTCCCCCCACGCAATCCCAAGACCCGACAGAACCCTCCCTCTGTCGGGTCTTTTTTTTTGGTTGTTTGATCCGGATCTACGGACATCACGTAACAATCCGTAGCCCCGGCCGTTGGCCGGAAACCGCGCGCAGCGCGGCCCAACCGTCCGAACTCCGTTGCCCACCGATCCCATCCAACACTCCGGCGTTTACACGTTCCGGAGCCACGCGTCAGGCGTTCATGATCCCGGAACGAAGAGCAGCCGGCCAACGGCCGGGGCTACGAATTTTTACGGGCCCATTGGGATTGGGATCAATCGACCAGCGCATCCGGATGCATGGTCGCGGTGGTTACCGCGCGAGCGGGCGCACGATCTGCACCAGGCTCAACAGCGTCTTGCCCGGCTCTTCCCACGGGACCATGTGCGCCGAATGTTCGAACCACACGCCCTGCTTGTAGGGCGCCTGCACGGTGTTCAACCAGCGCTCGGTCGGCGCGGTGGGCGTGGTGTAGTCGTGGCGGCCCATGAACATCACCACCGGGATCGGGAAGCGGGTGATCGGGTTGAAATCCACCTTCAGCATCTGCGGCAGCAACGGCCCCAGCGACAGCACGCTGCCCTTGTCGATGTTGCAGCGGTCTGCGTCCGTGTAGTCGGGCGAGAGCCTGGCCGCGCCGAAGTAATACTTCGAGTCATCGCGGTAGGCCGTCAGCCCCCCGTAGTACTGCGGCCACGTGCGCGCGGTAATGATCCGCTCGCGCGTGATCGGCGTGTTGCCCGGGTACGGCGCGATCGCCTCCAGTTCGGCCACCGCCTTGGCGTTGCCGTGTGCCTTCGCCTGCGCCAGCCCGTAATCGAAACTGATCTTCTCGTTCTCCACCTGGTTGATGATCTGCCCGATCCCCACGTACGCGTGGAACAGATCCGGCCGCTTCAACGCCGCCTGCATCGCCACGATCGTGCCCCAGCTGTGCGCCATCAGAATCACCTTGCGCTGGCCCAGTTGCGTGCGCAGGTGCTCGGCCACCTCGATGGCATCTTCCACGTAGCGTTCAATGGTCAGCGTCGGCGCGATCGCGTCCGGCGACGCCTCCGCGTAGGTCTTGCCTGCACCGCGCTGGTCCCAGTCCACCACCGTGAAGTACTCCTCCAGTGGTCGCTGGAACTGCCACACGCTCGGCGTCACCGGGCTGGCCGGGCCACCGTGCACGAACAGGATCACCGGGTTGGCCCGGTCCTCGCCGCGGATGGTGAGCCACTGCTTCACCCCGCCGATCGGCGTGGCGTACTGTTCCTGGATGCCGTTCGGCGTGGTGATCCGCTGCAGGTCGCGTACCACCGCGCGCGCCGGTTCCAGCGCCGAGGTGTCCGGGCAGGATTGGGCGAATGCAGACGGGGTGACGGACAGCAGCAGGGTCAAGCAGACGAGTGCGCGCATGAAACCTCCGGATGTGCGGGGCCTGTGGTGGGTTGATCCCAATCTACGGACGTTACGTAATAATTCGTAGCCCCGGCCGTTGGCCGGACACCGCGCGCAGCGCGGCCCAAGCATCCGTAGCACGGTATGCCGTCGCCGCGGCCCTGCATCCGGGTGTCAGCCCAGAACGAAACCGTGTATCAGGCGCCATGAACGCCTGACGGCTTCTTCGGAACGTGTAAACGTCGGGATGATGGCCGCGAGCAATACGCAACCGGCTTCGGACGCTTGGGCCGCGCTGCGCGCGGTGTCCGGCCAACGGCCGGGGCTACGAATTGTTGCGTGCCCATTGGGATCGGGATTAACCAACCATGGGCCCGGAACCGTTACGGGCCCATTGGGATCTGGATCAATCAACCTTGGGCTCCGGATACATTCCCGGCAGACCCCCATGCACTCGGCAGCGAGAACACGAACAACGCGCCCTCGCGGCTGTCCAGCAGCTGGATCTCACGCTGGTGCAGCTGCAGGATGCGGTGCACGATCAGCAGGCCCAGCCCGCCGCTGTCCGGCCGCTGGCTCCCGAATGCCGGGGGCGTGTGGAACAGGTCCTCGCGCCGCGCCGCCGGAATGCCTGGGCCGGTGTCGGCCACGCTGACCTGCACCTCGCCCCGCGCCGCCTGCAGCGTCACCGTGATCCGGCCGCCCTCAGGCGTGTGCCGGATCGCATTGTCCAGCAGGTTGGTCAGCACCCGCTCGATCAGCGCCAGGTCCGCGTCCACGGCCGGCAGGCCAGGTGGAATGTCAGCCGCCAGCGTCTGCCGGCGCGCCTGCGCGGCCAGCTCGAATTTCTGGAAGACGTCCTGCACCAGGTCCGGCAGCGAGAACGCCTGGCGGTCCAGCACCACCCCGCCGTGTTCCAGCCGCGCCAGCTCGAACAGCGCCTGGGCCAGCCGGCCCACCTTGTGGCTCTGCGACAGCGCGATGCCCAGGTAGCGCTGGCGCTCTTCGGCGCTGAGCGTGGCGTCCTTCAGCGCCAGCGTTTCCAGGTAGCCGTGCAGCGACGACAACGGCGTGCGCAGGTCGTGCGAGATGTTGGCCACCAGCTCGCGCCGCTGCAGGTCCTGCTGGCGCAGCTGCTGCCACTGCTCGCCCAGGCGCTGGCCCATGTGCCCGAAGCTGTGCTGCAGGATCGCCAGCTCATCGCGCTCACCCGCGCGCAGCGGCGTGGGCGGCAACGCCTGCGCCGGCGCCGCCGCATCCACGTCGAACGACTGCACGCGTCGCGTGAGCTGGCGCAGCGGCCGGGTCACCCAGCGGAACGCCACCGCACCGGCCAGCAGCCCGATGCCGGCCACGATCGCCAGCGACCACAGCGTGGTGCGCAGCGTGGCATTGGCCGCGATGTTGGCCGCCAGCGCCTCACGCTGTTCGCCCACCAGCACCACGTAGATGTAGCCGGCCTGGCGCCCCTGCACGAACAGCGGGGCGGCGTTGAACACCTTGCGCCCGCGCGCGCTGCGCGGGTCATCGCCGAGGATCGGCAGCGGCTCATCGCGCAGCAGCGCCTGCACCGGCGCCAGGTCCACGCGGTCGCGCTTGAGGTGGCCGGTGGGCGCATCGTGGCCGAGGATGCGGCCCTGGTCGTCCAGCAGGTACACCTCCACGCTGGGATTGACCGCCATCAGCTTGCCGAACAGCGCGCGCACCTCGCCGGTGCGCATGCCGCCACCGTCCATCAGCTCGCCGCTGCGCGCGATGTGCTCGGCCAGCCCGCGCGACAGCCGCTGTACGGTTTCCTGCTCGTGCAGGCTGGTGCTGCGCATCTGGATCGCCATCAGCGCGCCGCAGCACACCAGCAGCAGCGCGAAGAACGCCACCGACAACCGCTGCGACAACGACAACCGGATCATGCCGCTGCACCCTCGTTGCCATCGACCAGCTTGTAGCCACGGCCCCACACCGTCTGGATGCGCTGCGGCGACGCCGGGTCGCGTTCGATCTTGTTGCGCAGCCGGTTGATGTGCGTGTTGACGGTGTGCTCGTAGCCATCGTGCTGGTAGCCCCACACCTGGTTGAGCAGGTCCATGCGCGAATACACCTGGCCGGGGTGGCGGGCGAAGAAGTACAGCAGGTCGAACTCGCGCGGGGTCAGCTCCAGCGCGCGCCCTTCCACCTGCGCGGTGCGCGCCACCGGGTCGATGCGCAGCCCGGCCACCGCCAGTTCACCGGCATCGATGCGCGCGTTCTGCGCCATCGCTTCCACCCGGCGCAGCAGCGCCTTGACCCGCGCCACCAGTTCCAGCATCGAAAAGGGCTTGGCCAGGTAATCGTCCGCGCCCAGTTCCAGGCCCAGGATGCGGTGCACTTCGCTGGCGCGTGCGCTGGTGATGATGATCGGGGTGTAGCGCGCCATGCCGCGCGCGCGCCGGCAGATTTCCAGGCCATCCACGCCGGGCAGCATCAGGTCCAGGACCAGCGCCGACCACGGCTGCGCCTCCAGCAGGGCCAGGCCCTCGTCGCCGGTAGCGGCATGGGTGACCTCATAGCCCTCGTCGCGCAGGTGCATGCGCAGCAGGTTGGCGATGTGGACATCGTCTTCGACGATCAGGACGCGCTTGGCACTGCTCATTGGCACGGTGACGGGCAGCAGGAAGGTGAACGCATTGTGGCCAGATCCGGACCTGAATGTGTCACGGAAAATTTAACCCTGCGTGAGGATTCGTTGACCGGCCCGGGCGCAGCATGGCCCCATCGTTTCCAGACCGGGAGATCGCCATGCGTTGTACCCGTCGCAGACTGCTCGGCATGGGCGCCATCGGCGCCGCGGCCGGCCTGTTCGGTTTGACCGCCTGCAGTGGGTCGGCCCCCGCCGCACCCGCACCCACGCGCCGCTTCGAGGTGATGCGCACCGACGCGCAGTGGCGCGAACAGCTCAGCTCGGCGCAGTACGCCGTGCTGCGCCGGCAAAGCACCGAGCGCCCCTTCAGCAGCCCACTCAACAAGGAGCACCGGCGCGGCACCTTCACCTGTGCCGGGTGCGCGCTGCCGTTGTTCTCCTCGTCCACCAAGTTCGACAGCGGCACCGGCTGGCCCAGCTTCTGGGCGCCGCTGCACGATGCCGTTGGCGAGGACCGCGACACCACGTTGGGCATGCTGCGCGTGGAAGCGCATTGCCGGCGCTGTGGTGGCCACCTGGGCCATGTGTTCGATGACGGCCCGCGCCCGACCGGGCTGCGTTACTGCATGAACGGCGTGGCGATGAACTTCGTCGCCGCTGACGAAGAGACACGCGTGCGGATACCCAACCGCACGTAACGCCGATAAAGCAGCCGGGCAGGACCCGGCGCTACCCCGATAAGGAACGTTCGATGATCCTGCTTGTACTTGCCTACCTGGGCGGTGTGTTGACCATTCTCAGCCCGTGCATCCTGCCGGTGCTGCCGTTCGTGTTTGCCCGTTCGGACCGTCCGTTCCTGCGCAGCGGCCTGCCGCTGCTGATCGGCATGGCGCTGATGTTCGCGGTGGTGGCCAGCCTGGCGGCGGTGGGCAGCCAGTGGGTGGCGCAGGCCAACCAGATCGGGCGCTGGATCGCGCTGGTGGTGATGGCGCTGTTCGCGCTCGCGCTGCTGTGGCCGGCCCTGGCCGACCGCCTGCTGTCGCCGTTCCAGCGGCTGGGCGCACGGCTCAGTGCGTCAGCAGACAAGGCCACCGACGCCGGGCGCGGCGGGGTGGGCACCTCGCTGCTGATCGGCGTGGCCACCGGCCTGCTGTGGGCGCCGTGCGCCGGCCCGATCCTTGGGCTGATCCTCACCGGCGCTGCCCTGCAGGGTGCCAGCGTGGGCACCAGCGGGTTGCTGCTGGCGTATGCCCTGGGCGCGGCCACCTCGCTGGCACTGGCGATCTGGATTGGCGGGCGCGTGTTCACCGCGCTGAAGCGGCGGCTGGGCGCGGGCGAGTGGATCCGCCGCGCGTTGGGCGTGGCCGCACTGCTGGCAGTGGTGGCCATTGCGATGGGCTGGGACACCGGCGTGCTCACCCGGTTGTCGTCGGTCAGCACCGCGCGGCTGGAACAGGGCCTGCTCGATACGCTGCCCGGCCAGGCGCCTGACGCCGGTCCCGCGATGATGATGCGCGCCGCCGATGCAACGGCCGGTGCCGAGCTCCCGGTGGAAGGCACCCTGCCTTCGCTGGACGGTGCCACCGGCTGGCTCAACAGCCCGCCGCTGACCGCCGAAGGCCTGCGCGGCAAGGTGGTGCTGGTCGATTTCTGGACCTATTCCTGCATCAACTGCCTGCGCGCCCTGCCCTACGTGCGGGAGTGGGAACAGCGTTACCGCGACCAAGGCCTGGTGGTGATCGGCGTGCATGCCCCGGAGTTCGCCTTCGAGCGCAACCTGGGCAACGTGCAGCGTGCGGTGAAGGAACTGAAGATCGACTACCCGGTGGCGATCGACAATGAGTTCGCGATCTGGCGCGGCTTCAACAACCGCTATTGGCCGGCGCACTACTTCATCGACGCGCAGGGCCGCATCCGTGCGCACCACTTCGGTGAAGGCAACTACGCGCAGTCCGAACGGATCATCCGCCAACTGCTGCGCGAAGCCGGTGCCAAGCTGCCCGAGGAGCCCGCACAGGCCATGGCGATGGCCGCCAGTGCACCGCGCGCGGGCGTGGAACTGCAGGCCGACATGTCCAACCTCAAATCGCCGGAGACGTACCTCGGGTACTCGCGCGCGGAAAACTTCGCCTCGCCGGACGGCCAGCGCCGCGACGCACCCGCCGATTACACGCTGCCGTCGACGTTCGCGTTGAACCAGTGGGCCTTGTCCGGGCGCTGGACGGTGGGTAACGAAGACGCGCAGCTGCAACGCGCCGGCGGTCGTATCGCGTTCCGCTTCCACGCCCGCGACCTGCACCTGGTGCTGGCACCGGGTGCGGACGGCAAGCCGGTGCGGTTCCGGGTGCGCATCGACGGCCAGCCGCCCGGCGCCTCGGCCGGTGGCGATGTCGGCGCCGACGGCAGCGGCACGGTCAACGAGCACCGCCTGTACCAGCTGGTCCGCCAGTCCGGCGACGTTGGCGAACGCACGTTCGAGATCGAGTTCCTCGATCCGGGTGTGCACGCCTATGCCTTCACCTTCGGTTGAACCAGGAGAACCCCATGCGCGTTTCCTTCGACAAACTGGTGGCCGGCGGCATTGCCGCCGCCGTTGCCGCGCTGACCATCAGTGCAGTGGTCAGCCTGGACCGCCCCGCATATGCCGCACCGGCCGAAGCGGTGGTGGCGGTGCCGGCGCCGGCGGGTGCGGCCGATCCGAAGCTGCCCGGCAAGCGCGCGCAGGTGGTGTTCGCCGGCGGCTGCTTCTGGGGCGTGCAGGGCGTGTTCCAGCACATCAAGGGCGTGGACAATGCGGTCTCCGGCTACATCGGCGGGCGCCCGGCCGACGCGAACTATTCGCGCGTCAGTAGCGGTGGCACCGACCATGCCGAAGCGGTGCAGGTCACCTACGATCCCAGCCAGGTCAGCTACGGCCAGTTGATGCAGGTGTTCTTCTCGGTGGCGCACGATCCCACCCAGCTCAATCGCCAAGGCCCGGACCGCGGCACGCAGTACCGTTCGGCGGTGTTCGCCGACGATGCCGCGCAGCGCGATGCCACCCGCGCCTACATCGCGCAGCTGCAGAAGGCACGCGCGTATGCGGCGCCGGTGGTAACCACCGTGGACGGAGGCAAGCCGTTCGTTGCGGCCGAGGGCTACCACCAGAACTACCTGACGCTGCATCCGGAGTCGTTGTACATCCGCATCAATGATCAGCCGAAGGTGGCGGCGCTGCAGCGGATGTACCCGCAGCTGTACCGCGAGAAGCCGAGGCTGGTCTCGACCTTGTCAGCGAGGTAACCGATGCGACGGCGGTAGCGGCCGACCGTTGGTCGGTCTTCGCCGCGGGGACGCCAGGTTGCAAGGCATCCAGGGTACAGCGCACCATGCTGGCGACCCTCATGGTTACAGATTCCATGGCCGCCAACCTCTACCAATCCCTGGCCGACGAACTGGCCGACGCCATCCACAGCGGCCGCCTGCCGGCCGGTGCGCGCCTGCCGTCCCTGCGCGGCCTGGCCGCGCAGCGCCAGCTCAGCTTGAACACGGTCATTGCCGCCTACCGGCAGCTGGAGGACGCCGGGCTGGTGATGCCGCGACCCAAGGCCGGGTTCGTGGTCAGCGCGCGCCTGCCCGAACCGACCCGCTCGCTGCGCCAGGCCCCGGCGCTGGCCACCACCCAGGCCCAGCAGCTGATGATGGCGCGCGTGCTGGAGGCGCAGCGGCAGCCGGGCATCGTCGACCTGGCCTTCGCCGGTCCGCGCGGCGAGCGCTTCTACCCCGCCGCACGGCTGGCCCGTGCCACCGCACAGGTACTGCGGCGCACCCCGGCGATGGTGCGCACCTACGCGCGTCCCAACGGGGCCAGGCGACTGTTGGAGCAGATCGTGCGGCGCGGCCCGCGGCTGGGCCTGCACACCACGGTGGAGCGGCTGGTGCTCACCCATGGCGCGATGGAAGCGCTGCAGCTGGCCCTGCGTGCGGTGACCCGGCCGGGCGATGCGGTCGGCATCGAAGCCCCCTCCTATTTCAACCTGTACCCATTGTTGGCCAACCTGGGCCTGAAGGCGATCGAGCTGCCCACCGACCCGCGCGAGGGGCTGGACGTGGATGCGGTGGAAGCGCAGCTGCAGGAAGGCGCACTCGCCGCCATTGTCGCCATGCCCAGCGTGCACAACCCGCTCGGCTGCACCCTGCCGGTAGCGGCCAAGCAGCGCCTGGCGGCACTGGTGAACCAGTACCAGGTACCGCTGATCGAAGATGCGGTCTATGCCGAACTGCAGTACCAGGAGCCGCTGGCCCCGTTGTTGAAGGCATTCGACGAGGACGGTTGGGTGATCGTGGTCAACGGCTTTTCCAAGACGCTCGCACCGGATTACCGGATCGGCTGGCTCGATGGCGGGCGCTTCGCCGCCGACATCCAGCTGCTGAAGTTCCAGTCCACCGGCGCCGAATCGCAGCTGCTGGGCGAGGCGGTTGCCGCGTTCCTGGAAGCGGGCAGCTACGAACACCACCTGCGCGGGCTGCGCCGGCTGTACCGCGAGCAGGTCGGGCGCGTGCGTGCACTGGTGGCCCAGCACTTCCCGCCCGGTACCCTGGCCACCCAGCCCAGCGGCGGTTTCCTGCTGTGGATCGAACTGCCGGCGGGCGTGGACAGCAGCGTGCTGTTCGAACAGGCGCTGGCCGAGGGCGTGGTGTTCATGCCCGGCCAGGTGTATTCGCGCGGCGCCCGCTACCGGCACTGCCTGCGGCTGTCGTGCTGCCAGGACCTGGACGCGCGCTACGTGGGCGCCATTGCCAGCGTCGGCCGGCTGGCCACTGCCCTGCTGGCGCAGGCGCGCGGCTGACCCTCAGCCGAGCAGGTGGCGGGCCAGCTGCGCCGGATCGGCGCCCGGTGCGAACGGCAGCCGCCCCCAGAACGGCATCGGCAGCCGCGCGCGCAGCAGCGCCACGTTGTCGTCGATGCGCTCCATCTGCGGGTCCACCTCGTTGGCGATCCAGCCGATGCAGGTTGCGCCGCTGGCGCTGATCGCCTGCGCGGTCAGCCGCGCGTGGTTGAGACAGCCCAGCCGCAGGCCCACCACCATCACCACCGGCAGCTGCAGCGCCTGCACCAGGTGCGACTGGTCCAACGAGGCGGACAGCGGTGCCAGCCAGCCGCCCACGCCTTCCACCACCACGGTGTCGGCCTGCGCGCGCAGCCGGGCGAACGCCGCCTCGATCGGATCCAGTGACAGCGTCACCCCCGCCGCCTCGGCGGCCAGTTCCGGGGCCAGCGGCAGCGGCAACGCGTAGGGGTTGAGGTCGGCATAGGCCGGGGCCGGGTCGCTGGCGGCCAGCAGCGCGGTGGCATCCTCGTTGCGCAGGCCGTCGGCGGTCTGCTCGCAGCCGCTGGCCACCGGCTTCATGCCCACCGCGCGGTGCCCGCGTTGGCGCAGCGCGTGCAGCAGGGCGCAGCTGCTGAAGGTCTTGCCGATGCCGGTATCGGTACCGGTGACGTAGAACGCGGCGGGCGGGGCAGAAAGCGATGACATGGCCGGACCGATGAACAGGGGCGCCCATTATCAGCGTTCCGCCGCCGGTGGGTCCGGCCGCCGGCCGCGCTTGCTAGACTGCGGCCATGTTCGATACTTCAACGCTCACCGGCAGCAAGCCGGAACAGTACGGCCAGCTGCTGGCCCAGGCCCGTGCCCTGGTGCACGGTGAACGCGACCGCATTGCCAATGCCGCCAACCTGTCAGCGCTGGTCTACCACGCGCTGCCGCAGCTGAACTGGGTGGGTTTCTACCTGTTTGATGGCACTGAACTGGTGGTCGGCCCGTTCCAGGGCCTGCCGGCCTGCGTGCGCATTCCGCTGGACAAGGGTGTGTGCGGCGCGGCCGCCTCGCAGCGGGTAACCCAACGCATCGAGGACGTGGATGCCTTCCCGGGCCACATCGCCTGTGATTCGGCCTCGCGATCGGAACTGGTGGTGCCCCTGGTCCACGGCGACACCCTGATCGGCGTGTTCGACCTGGACAGCCCGGTGCTGGCCCGTTTCGATGCCGATGACCAGGCCGGGCTGGAAGCCATTGCGGCGGTGTTCATCGAGGCCCTGGGATGAGGGCCAAGCTGCGCAACATCGGCCCCAAGAGCGCGGCCTGGCTGCGCCAGGTCGGTCTGCGCACTGCCGAAGACCTGGCCGCGGCCGGGTCGGTGGGGGCGTTCGTGAAGGTACGCCGCGCCGGCTTCAAACCGAGCCTCAACCTGCTCTACTCGCTCGAAGGCGCGCTGCAGGACTGCCACTGGCAGGAACTGCCCGAAGCGCGCCGCGCCGAGCTGGTGGCCGAATACGACGCGATCATCGCCGACAAGCCGCTGAAGAAGGCGCCGCCGGCCTCGGGCCCGGTGTATGACCGCACCGTGGCCAACGATGACGAAGGCGACGAAGCACCCTTCGCGTTGGACAACGAAGACCGGACGTAGAGCCACGCCCTGCGTGGCTGCGCGCGGTGCCTGGTTCAGTCAGCCACGCACGGCGTGGCTCTACGCAGCTCCAGTAGTTCCCCCCACAGCTCCCCATCGTCCCGCTCCACCCGCAGCTGCAGCCGCGTACCGTGGTCGATGCGCAGCGCCCAGCACATCGCCATCGGCAGCCCGCACACCTGCGACAGCACCATCCGCAACGGACCGCCATGGCTGACCACCAGCGTGGGCACCGGCTCGGTCTCATCCAGCAGCCGATGCAATGCGCGCGCGATGCGGCGCTCGAAATGCCCCCAGCTTTCGCCATGCGGCGGCGGGTTCGCATGCGGGTCCAGGTGGAATGCCTGCAGCGCCTGCATCGGCAGCGCCTGCAGCGGCTGGCCGTCCCAGTCGCCGAAATCCAGTTCTTCCCACTCCTCGTCCGCGATCACCTCCAGCCCGCGCGGCAGCGCCAACGCAGCGGCGGTGTCCAGTGCACGCTGGCGCGGTGAACTCAGCACGCGCTGCCACTGCAGGTCGGCATGGCGTGCGCAGATCAGATCGATGCCCTGCACGTCCAGCGGCGGATCGGTACGCCCATCCAGGTGGTCGTCGCGGCCAGTGGCCGCGTGCCGGATCAGGTCCAGGATCATAGGGACTGCAACCACGTCAAAAAGCGAGGCGCATTCTAACCGCTGGCGTCGCACCGCCCGTGCCGGCATTGCGCCGGCCGCCGGGCTTTGCTCTACACTGCGCCCACTTTCAGGTGACCTGCGGCGCAAGCCGGCAGGTTGAAACGGGAAGCCGGTGACGCAACAGGTCCTGCCTGCTGCCATTCCGGCGCTGCCCCCGCAACGGTAAGTGTGGAAGCCAGGCAACATGCCACTGTGCGCAAGCATGGGAAGGCGCCTGGCGCGATGGTCCGCCATCGGCCCGCGAGCCCGGAGACCGGCCTGGAAGACGACTGGTTGCGATGCGGCGGGCATGGCGGCGGCAAGCGGCGCCGTACCTGCGCCCGCCCACCGTCCCTGCCCCCGTTGACCGCCTCCCACAACCTTGCCGCGCGGGCGTGCGCGGTGTTTGGAGTCAACGATGAAGCTGCAGATCCGCCTTCTTTCCCTGGCCGTACTCTCGGCGCTGCCCGGTGTGGCCGCCGCACAGGACGATGCCACCGCACTGGACCAGGTGCTGGTGACCGCCACGCGCACCCCGATTGCCCTGCAGGACAGCATCTCGCCGGCGCAGGTGATCGACCGCGCCGAGATCGAGCGCAGCCAGGCGCCGTCGCTGCAGGACCTGCTGCGCGGCCGCGCCGGCATCAACCTCAACAACAGCGGCGGGCTGGGCAAGCAGAGCTCGCTGTTCCTGCGCGGCACCAATTCGGCCCACACCCTGGTGCTGGTCGATGGCGTGCGCATCAACACCGGCGACCTTGGCCTGGCCATGCTGCAGGACCTGCCGCTGGCGCAGATCGAACGCGTGGAAATCGTGCGCGGCCCGCAGTCCAGCCTGTACGGTGCGGACGCGATCGGCGGCGTGATCCAGATCTTCACCCGACGCAATGCCGGCGACTTCGCCCCCCACCTGCAACTGGGCGGCGGCAGCAACGGCCTGCGCGAAGCCAGCGGCGGCTTCGGCGGCACCGGCGCGCGCGGCTGGTTCGGCACCGATATCGCCTACCAGCACACCGACGGCATCAACTCCTGCAACGGTGATCCAGTCACCTTCGCCGGCTGCGGCGCCAACGAACCCGACCGCGACGGATACCGCAACCTGTCGATGAGCCTGCGCGGCGGCTACACGCTGACCGACAGCCTGAGCGTGGAAGGCACCGCGCTGCGCGCCGAAGGCGAGAACCACTACGACGGCTACTACAACTACTCCGAAACCCTGCAGCAGGTGTTGGGCGGCAAGGTCCGCTACACGCCGAGCGAGCGCTTCACCCTGACCGCCAACGTCGGCCGTGCCGACAACGAGTCGGACAACTACAACGACGACACCTGGCTGGGCGCCGCGCAGACCCACCGCGACAGCGCCTCGGTGCAGGCCGACGTGGGCATCGCCGACGGCCAGCTGCTCAGCGCCGGCGTGGACTGGAGCCAGGACAACCTGGACGGCAGCAGCGCGGGCTATCTGGTCGACAGCCGCGACAACACCGGCGTGTTCGTGCAGTACCAAGGCCGCTTCGGCGCGCACCACCTGCAGGCCAGCGTGCGCAACGACGACAACGAACAGTTCGGCAACCACACCACCGGCAGCCTGGGCTGGGGCATGGAACTGGGCAGCGGCTTCCGCCTCAATGCCAGCTACGGCACCGCGTTCAAGGCGCCGACCTTCAGCGACCTGTATGACCCGTGGAGCGGCGTGCCCGGGCTGGATCCCGAGAAATCCAAGAGCGCCAACCTTGGCATCGCCCAGCAGGGCGACAGCTGGCGCTGGGGCCTGGATGTGTATGAAACCCGCATCGATGACCTGATCACCTACGACGCCACCACCTTCATGATGTCGCAGGTGGAAAAGGCGCGGATCCGCGGCGCCGAGCTCACCGGCTCGCTGAGCGTGGCCGGCTTTGACCTCAGCGCACAGCTGAGCCACACCGACCCGCGCAACCGCACCGACGGAAGCGCCCAGTTCGACAACTGGCTGGGCCGCCGCGCGCAGGACACCGCACGCCTGGACATCGACCGCCGCTTCGGAAACTTCCGCGCAGGCGTCACCGCCTTCGGTGCCGGCAAGCGCTACGACAACGCCGACAACAGCGTGCGCCTGGCCGGGTATGGCACCGTGGACCTGCGCCTGGAATACGCGATCAGCCGCGACTGGTCGGTGCTGGGCTGGGTCAGCAACGTGTTCGACCGCGATTACGAAACGGTGGCCTGGTACAACCAGCCGGGCCGCGAGTACCGCCTGAGCGTGCGTTACCAGCCGAAGTAAACCGGCGTTGGCCGGCATCGCAAGGTGCCGGCCAACGGCCGGCGCTACCGGGTGCACGAGCACGGCTCGGCGTCACCGCCGCTCCACCAGCACGGCTCGGCGTCACCGCCGCTCCACGAGCGCGGCTGGGCGTCACCGCCGCTCCACGAGCGCGGCTGGGCGTCACCGCCGCTCCACGAGCACGGCTCGGCGTCACGACCGCTCGACGAGCACGGTAGGTGCCGACCGTTGGTCGGCACGACGCCACGACCGCGCTACAACCCGGGCAACGCCCGCAGGTCGTCCACCACCGCCACCGCGTCCACCGTCGCCAGGTCCAATCCGCGCGGATACCCGTAACGCACCAGCGCCACCGGCATGCCTGCATCCACCGCAGCGCGATAGTCGGTGATCGAATCCCCCACCATCAAGGCGGCCGTGGGGGCCACCCCGAATGCAGCGGCGATATGCCGCAGCGGTACGCCACTGGGCTTGCGCTCGGGCAGTGAATCGCCGCCCAGTACCCTCGCGAAGAACTCCTGCACGCCCAAGTGGGCGAGCAGCGGCGCGACCATGGCCGACGGCTTGTTGGTGCAGATCGCCAGGGTCACGTTACGCGCGCGCAACGCTTCCAGCGCCGGCACCACGCCGTCGTACAGCCGCGGGCTGCGCAGCAGGCACGCTTCATAGTGGCGCATGAAACCGGGCATCACCCGATCCAGATCGATGTCGCTGCGGGCCGCAGTGAAGGCCTGCTCGACAAGGCGGCGCACGCCATCACCGATCCAGGTCAGCACGGTAGCTTCGAGGACGCGCGGCAGCTGCCAGTCTTCCAGCGTGCGGTTGAGCGCCTCGGCGATATCGGCCGCGCTGTCGACCAGCGTGCCGTCCAGATCAAAAATCACCAGCGGGTAGGGATAGGACAAAGGAAAAATCGCCTTCACGTCGTGGGGTGAATGATTGTAGCTACACCCCATGCGTGTCCCACGCGAAGCCGGACCGAGCTGCGTCAGATCCGCGCCAGGAACTCCTCTCCCGCAAACCGTTCCACCAGGAAATCCAGGAAGCTGCGCATCACCGCCGGCAACTGCCGCCGCGACGCATATACCGCATGGATGCCCATCTCCTCCACCTGGTACTCCGGCAACACCTCCACCAGCGCACCCGAACGCAGCAACGGCGCGATCTGGTACGTCGGCAACATCGCAATCCCCGCCCCCGCCCGCACCGCCTCCAGCAACAGCGACGCCTCGTTCGCACTGATGTTGCCGCCCACCGCCACCGAAATCGCACGCCCCTGCCGCTGCAACTGCCACACGCTTTTACCCACGTAGTGATGGGTAAGACAGTTATGCCCCGCCAACCCATCGGCACTGACCGGCGTGCCCCGCTCGGCCAGATACGAAGGCGCCGCGCACAACACCGACCGGCACGGCGCCAGCCACCGCGCGATCAGGCTCGGATCAATCGCCCGCGAAATCCGCACCGCCACATCCACCCGCTCCTCCACCAGGTTCACCACCCGGTCCACCAGCAACAGCTCCACCCGCGTCAACGGATGCCGCCGCACGAACTCCGCCACCGCCGCCGCCAGGTGCAGCTGCCCGAACGACACACTCGCCGTCACCCGCAACACCCCATGCGGCTCCGGGTTGTCGCTGGCCACCTCGCCCTGCAGCTCATCGCCGATGGCCAGCATCTGCCGGAACCGCAGCAGCGCCGCCTCCCCCGGCCCGGTCAGGCTGATCCGCCGCGTGGTCCGGTGCAGCAGCCGCGCCCCCAGCCACGTTTCCACCTCCGCCAGGTATCGCGTCACCATCGCCCGCGACATATCCAGCGCCTCCGCCGCCGCCGTCAGGCTGCCGCGCTCGGCCACCTCCACGAACACCTGCATTGCCGTAAGCCGGTCCATTTGATCGATCCGCGCAACAAATTTGGCCGTTATACGCGGTTTTTCGTCCGCTTTCAGGCGCATATGCTGGCCTTCCTCCCACAACGGACCCTGCCCCATGAAGATCGCCCTCGTCGGTGCCACCGGCAACATCGGCCGTGAAATCACCCGCCAGGCCCTGGCCCGCGGCCACCAGGTCACCGCCATCGTCCGCCGCGACAGCGGCCTGCCCGCCGAACTCGACGGCGCCCAGCTCGCCGTCGCCGCCCTCGACGACACCGACGCCCTGGCCGCCGTCATCGCCGGCCACGACGTCCTCGCCAGCGCCTTCGGCCCGCGCCCCGGCGATGACCCGTCCACCGTCACCACCGTCACCGCAGAACTGGTCAAGGCCGCCCGCCAGGCCGGCGTCCCGCGCTTCCTGATGGTCGGCGGCGCCGGCACCCTCGAAGTCGCCCCCGGCGTACAGCTGGTCGACACCGAAGGCTTCCCCGATGCGTACAAGCCCGTTGCACTCGCCGCGCGCCAGGCGTTCAACCTGCTGCAGAAGGTGGATGACCTCGACTGGACGTTCTATTCGCCGGCGGCTGAAATCGGCCCGGGACCGCAGAAGGGTGGTTTCCGCACGCAGGCCAAGCAGTTCCTGGTTGGCGCCGATGGGCACAGCCGGATCAGTTACGCCGATTACGCCGATGCGTTCGTGAGCGAGATCGAGAAGCCGCAGTACGTGCACACGATTGCGACCGTGGCGTATTGATCGAGAGTGGTGATGCGCGGCGTGTGGTGGTTTTCATGCCCCACCGCGCGTTGCATTGCCATCGGCGGTCGATTGGGATGCGACCCTACCGACCAGCCCGCCACCCACCCGGCATTCGGCCCGGTGACCGGTCACCACCGCGACAGTGCCGCGATCGGTCGGCTCGTCCCACCGACGTGAGAACAGTGCGTTCAAGTTGCCGCCCGCCATCGGTTGCAATGCGCGGTTGCTCCCGCTGTTCATTGGGTGCCAGCCCAGCTTGGGCGGGCCGGCGGGGGCGGGTTGGCGGGACTGTAGAAAACATGGATGTTTTCTACAAGCCCCCAAGGATGGGTTCACGGCGTGTCCCGCCAACCCGCACCCGCCGGCCCGCTACCCGGAGCAGTGAAACGTCGCCGTTGCTGTTGCTGTTGCTGTTGCCGTTGCTTCAGTCAAACAACCCCATCTGGCTCACTGGTTCGCGTTCGCGGAACCCGCCCAAGCCAACGCCCACCAACCGATAACGCGTCTCCGCCGGCAGATCCACGCGCGCGCGCAACGCAAGCGCGATATCGCGCAGCTCCTCCAGCGTTTCCGGCGGCGATTCCGGCGTGAAACTGCGCGTGATGATCCGGAACTGCGACGTCTTCAACTTCAACACCACCGTGTGCCCCACCCGGTCCGTCTTCCGCGTTGCGTTCCACGTCTTGCCCGCCAGCTCCACGATCGCCGGCTCCAACGCCTCCAGTGGCAGATCCTCCGCGAACGTATCCTCCGACGAAATCGACTGCACCGGCTGGTCCGGCTCCACCGGACGCTCATCGATACCGCGCGCACGCCGGTACAGACTCGCACCGAAACTGCCGAAGCGCCCTTCCAGCTCCTCCAGCCGCAACCCACGCAGATCGCCCACCGTCACGATCCCAAGCTCCGACAGCTTGCCCTCCATTACCTTGCCCACCCCCGGCACCCGCTTCACCGGCAGCGGCATCAGGAACTGATCGATCCGGTGCGGTGGCACCACGAACTGCCCGTCCGGCTTGCGCCAATCCGACGCGATTTTCGCCAGGAACTTGTTCGGCGCGATTCCCGCCGACGCCGTCAACTGCGTCTCCTCCCGGATCTGCGTGCGTATCAGCGCCGCGATCTCCGTCGCCACCGTCATCCCGCCCTTGTGCACCGTCACATCCAGGTACGCCTCATCCAGCGACAACGGCTCCACCAGATCCGTATGCCGCAGGAAGATCTCCCGCACCTGCCGCGACACCGCCTTGTAACGCACGAAATCCGGCGGCACGAACACCGCATCCGGGCACAACCGCTCCGCCCGCATCGCCGGCATCGCCGAACGGATCCCGAACACCCGCGCCTCGTACGACGCCGCGCACACCACCGAACGCGCCCCCTTCCACGCCACCACCACCGGCAGCCCCCGCAGCGACGGATTGTCGCGCTGCTCCACCGACGCGTAAAACGCGTCCATGTCGACGTGGATGATCTTGCGTTGTGCGGACACGGCGGAAGCTCAAGGGCCCAAGTGGCGGGAATAGATGAACAAGATTACAGCCACACGCCTGAGTATGGTCTTTTCATAACAACAACATGCGTTTTTCAAGCTGAAAACACTACGCCGGCGTACGGTTAAAACGTTTGATTGAATGGAAATTACTCTGCACTCTTGGGTGCTTTCAACGGCAACAAACCGCCGCCCTCCATCTTCAGGATTGCGTTTTCCATGACTCGTCTCAACGCGTTCTCGCGCGAACAGCTGCTGGCCAGTGCCCGTGGCGAACTGTTCGGGCCGGGCAGCGGTCGCCTGCCCAATGACCCGATGCTGATGTTCGATCGCATCACCGACATCCGCGATGACGGCGGTCCACACGGCAAAGGCTACGTGCGCGCGGAACTGGATATCCGCCCCGACCTGTGGTTCTTCGGCTGCCATTTCATCGGCGACCCGGTGATGCCCGGTTGCCTCGGCCTGGACGCAATGTGGCAGCTCACCGGCTTCTACCTCACCTGGCTGGGCGCGCCCGGCCGTGGCCGCGCACTCGGCTGCGGTGAAGTGAAGTTCACCGGCCAGGTGCTGCCCGACGCAAAGCTTGTCACCTACGAAATCGACATCACCCGCGTCATCAACCGCAAGCTGGTCATGGCGCAGTCCGATGCCCGCATGCTGGTCGACGGCCGCGAAATCTATACCGCCAAAGACCTCCGCGTAGGTCTGTTCACTTCCACCGAGAACTTCTGATGCGTCGCGTCGTCATTACCGGAATGGGCATCACCTCGTGCCTGGGCAACGATCTGGACACCGTCTCCACCGCACTGCGTGAAGGCCGCGCCGGCATCCGCAACCTTCCCGACCACGCCGACGCCGGCCTGCGCAGCCACGTGGGCGGCAACATCGAACTCGACCTGGACGCGCAGATCGACCGCAAGCTCAAGCGCTTCATGAGCGATGCCTCGGCCTACGCCTACATCGCCATGCGCGACGCCATCGCCGATGCCGGCCTCGACGAAGCGCAGGTGGTCAACCCGCGCACCGGCCTGATTGCAGGCTCCGGCGGCGGCTCCAGCCAGTGGCAGGTCGAATCGGCCGACATCCTGCGCGCGCGTGGCGTGCGCAAGGTCGGCCCGTACATGGTGCCGCGCACGATGTGCTCCACCGTCTCGGCCTGCCTGGCCACCGCCTTCCAGATCAAGGGCCTGAGCTACTCACTGTCCGCTGCCTGCGCGACCTCCGCGCACTGCATCGGCGCCGCCGCCGACCTGATCCGGCATGGCGCGCAGGACGTGATGTTCGCCGGTGGCGGTGAAGACCTTCACTGGTCGATGAGCGTCATGTTCGATGCGATGGGCGCGCTGTCCACCCGCTTCAACGACACCCCGGCCACCGCATCGCGCCCGTACGACAAGGACCGCGACGGCTTCGTCATCGCCGGTGGCGGCGGCATGCTGGTGCTGGAAGATTACGACCACGCCGTGGCACGCGGTGCACGCATCTATGCCGAACTGGTGGGCTACGGCGTCACCTCCGACGGTGCCGACATGGTGGCCCCGTCCGGTGAAGGCGCGGTGCGCTGCATGAACATGGCCATGCAGAACCTCAGCGGCCCGATCGACTACCTCAACACGCACGGCACCTCGACCCCGCTGGGCGACGTGACCGAGTTGAAGGCGGTGCGCGAAGTGTTCGGCGAATCGATTCCGCCGCTGTCGTCGACCAAGGCGCTGTCGGGCCATTCGCTGGGTGCGGCCAGCGTGCACGAAGCGATCTACTGCCTGCTGATGATGCGCGATGGTTTCATCGCCGGTTCGGCCAACATCGGCGAACTGGACCCGGCCGTGGAAGGTTTCCCGATCGTGCGCGAGAGCCAGGACAAGCAGTTGAACACGGTGATGTCCAACAGCTTCGGCTTCGGCGGCACCAACGCAGCGCTGGTGTTCGGGCGGGTGTGATTCCGCGCGGCATCGACATGAAAAACCCGGCCACGTGCCGGGTTTTTTGTTGGTTTACGGGCGGAATAATGCGGGTGGAACGGCGTGAGATTCCCGGTAGAGCCGACTGTTAGTCGGCTGCCTTTGGCGGGGTCTATGATCGCGCTTCGCGCTTAGCCGACTAACAGTCGGCTCTACCCTTCGGCTCTACCCTTCGGTTCTACCCTTCGGCTCTACCGTCCGCTTTGCAGCAGCGGCAGCAGCAGTGCGTGGGCGTCGGTGAGCGATTCCACGATGCGATGGCCGAGCGCGCGCAGGTCGGCATCCGGATGTACCAGGTCCGGCACCTGGATCGCGGTCATGCCGGCGCCTACCGCCGCGCGGATGCCGGCCGGCGAGTCTTCCAGCGCCAGGCAGCGCGCGGGATCCTTGCCCAGTTTCCGCGCCGCCAGCAGGTAGATGTCCGGCGCCGGCTTCGGGTGGGCCACGTCGCTGCTGGTGACCACGTGGTCGAAGTAACCCAGCAACCCCGCCGCCGCCAGTTTGCGCGACGCGCGCGGCTCGCGCGTGGACGTCGCCACCGCTCGCGGCAGGGCGTGTGCCTGCAGCAGCTGCAGCAGCGCCAGTATGCCGGGACGCAGCGGCAGCCCCTGCTGGGTGCGCGCTTCATACAGGTCGTGGCAGCGCGCATACAGCGCGGCCACCTGCCCGGCATCGATGTGGCGCAGCAGCCGCTGTTCGCAGTCACGGTCGCCCAACCCGACCATGCCCAGCCAGAAGTCATCGGCGAACGGCAGCTGCAGTTCCCCTGCGGCCTGCGACCAGCACGCAATGGACACCCGCTCGCTGTCGATCATCAGGCCATCCATGTCGAAGATGACCGCTTCAGGCAGGAACGGCAGGGCGGCGATGGCGGTCATGACGCGTCGGTGAGGTGCCCGGTGAACAGCATTTCCAGATCCGCCGCATCGAGCATGCGCCACTCGCCCTCGGGCAGGTCGCCCAGCGACAGCCCGCCGATGCGGCTGCGGTGCAATGCCTGCACGTGGTTGCCCACCGCCGCGAACATGCGGCGGGCCTGGTGGTAGCGGCCCTCGTGCAGCACCAGTTCGGCCTCGCGCGCCGAGCGCACGTGCAGTTCGGCCGGCAGCAGCGGCTTGTCGTCCGCTTCCAGCATCAGCGCGCCACTGGCGAAACGTGCCACCTCGTCACCGCGCAGGTCTTCGGCCACGGTGACCTGGTAGGCCTTGTCCAGCCGCGACTTGGGCGACACGATCCGGTGCAGCAGGGCGCCGTCGTCGGTCATCAGCAGCAGGCCACTGGTGTCGCGGTCCAGCCGGCCCACCGACGACAGCACCGGCGAACGCTCGCGGAAGCGCGGCGGCAACAGGTCGTAGATCAGCCGGCCTTTGTCCTTGGTCGAACAGGTGTAGTCACGCGGCTTGTGCAGCATCAGGGTCAGCCCCTGCGGCGGATCCAGCGGCTCCCCCTCGACCCGGATCGCATCGTGGGCGACCTGGTCATCGGCGTACAGCACCTCGCCGTCCGCATCGGTGATGAGCCCCTCGCGGAACATGCCCTGCACCTGCTTGCGGCTGCCATAACCCAGGTTGGCCAACAGTTTCACCAGCTTCATGCGCGGCCCCCGCGGCCCCACTTCGGCTCGTCGCTGCGCGGGGCCCTGGCGGGGGTAGGGCTCTTGCTGGCCTTGGTCGCCTCGATCAGCTTGAAGCCGTCGCGTTCCGCAGCCACGCGCACTTGGCCGAAGCTTTCATTGAGGATCTGCTCGTACGGCAGGTGGCGGTTGGCCACCAGCCACATCCGCCCGCCCGGGCGCAGCGCCTGCGCGGCCACGGCGATGAAGCGCTGGCCGATGTCCGGGCGGTCGGCACGCGAGGGAGTGTGGAACGGCGGGTTGGTGACGATGAAGTCGTACTGCGCCTCGATGCCGGCGGTCACGTCCTGCCAGTGGAAGCCCAGCTTGGCCGGCTTGCCCAGTGCCTCCAGATTGACCCTGGCCAGCGCCAGCGCGCGGCCTTCGGCCTCGAACAGGTCCAGCGCGCTCACCTGCGGGCAGCGCTGCAGCACTTCGCTGGACAGGTAGCCGAAGCCGGCGCCCAGGTCCGCGCCGCGGCCGGCCAGGTCGGCCGGCAGCTGTTCCACCAGCAGCGCCGAGGCCGGGTCGATGCGGTCCCAGGCGAAGATGCCCGGGCGGCTCTGGAAGCGCCCGCCCAGGATCGCGCGCGGCGCGTCCAGCGCGGCCCAGCGCTGGGCCAGGGCCGCGTCATGCTGGCCGTCCAACGGCGCGGTCCAGTACACCCGGCAGTGGTTCTTGGTCATCTTGCCGCCCAGCCCGGCCAGCTGCTGCAGGTCGCCTTCGCCGGAGCGGGCGCCTTCGTTGTTGTGCTGGCAGGCCACCACGATGCCGCCCGGGGCGGCCAGTGCCAGCGCGCGGGCAAACAGCGCGCGGGCTTCTTCACGCTGGCGCGGCGGCAGCACCAGCACCAGCGCGTAGCGGGTGCTGTCATCGGCCAGCTGCTGCTCGTCGCGCACGGTCCAGCCACTGGCTTCCAGCGCATCGGCGAACGGGCGGAAGCTCTGCTCGCAGACCAGCTGGCCCGGCTGGGCGTGCTCGCGCAGCGGCCAGCCATCGCGGGCACGCAGGAACAGCACCGGCCCGGACGGCCAGGTCAGCGCGCCGCCGAACGGCAGGAACAGGGTTTCCAGGGGGGCGTCGTGCTGGGCAGCCATGGGGGCACATCTTGAAAAGAGACCGCCATTCTACCGTTTCGGCCGATCGGCCCCGTTCGGCGGCCGATTTGCGTTTATTCAACGCTGCCTTGATGCCATCGCAACAGGCTGTCGGTCAGGGTGAAGGCTCATTCGCAACGGAGGTAGCTCATGCGCGCATTGTTCGTCGGTGGCGTGGTCGACAACAGCGAAATGGATCTGGAGGGCGCACAGCCGCCGGTGCACTACCCCGAGGACACCGGTGGTGGGCATTCGAGGTACCGGTTGCACCAGGTGGGCAAGCAGGCCGATGGCGCCGTGGCCTATGCGGTGTACGGCGCGCCCGACATGGCCGATGACGAAGTCGCCCGGATTGCGGATGAGCGCGCCTACGCGCGCCGCTTCGAAGCTGAGCCGGAAGTCTTCACGCATTGAGGAAAGGCGCGTGCCGGGCAAGGCCCGGCACGGCCCGGAGCGTCATTCCACCGGGGGCAGCTGGCGGATCGCGCTGATCTCATCCAGCCACAGCACATGCTGCTGCACCGGGGCATCCAGGTCATCCAGACGCAGCTGGCCGTTGCTGCCTTCGTTCTCTTCCGCATCGCGGTACTGCTGCACGGTGGGCTGTACCGCCACGGTGCCGAGCAGGCGGCGGCCGTCTTTCAGGGTGACTTCGACCTGGGTCTGGCCTTTGAACTGGGGCAGCAGGGCCTCGAGCTGGGCGATGTCGGCCGGGTTCGTGTGAATGCGGGGGGCGATGCGGGACATGCGGTTCCTTTGATTCAATTCCGTCCGGCCAGGACGCTGCGTACTGCGGTGACCAGCTGGGCGACCGAATAGGGTTTGGCCACGTGTTCCTGGAAGCCCGAGGCCAGCGCGCGCTTGCGGTCGTCGGCACGGGCCAACGCGGTCACCGCCACGATCGGCAATGCGTTGGCATCGAGGCCGAAGTCCTGGCGCAGCGCACTCACCAGCCCATACCCGTCCATGCCCGGCATGCCGATGTCGGTCAGCAGCACATCCACCGCCTCATGGCCGCCGGCATCCAGCAGTGCCAATGCTTCGCCGGCCGAAGCCGCCGCGGTGACCTGTGCGCCCTGCTCTTCCAGCAGCCGGCGCAGGTATTCCAGCACTTCGGGTTGGTCTTCCACCGCCAGCAGGCGCAGGCCCTTGAGCGGGTACGGCTCGATCAGCTGTTCGCGGATCGGGCCACTGAACACTTCGCGCAGCGGCCGGCCATCGGCCTGGGGCTGGTAGCGCGGCAGCTGCACGGTGAATTCCGCACCCTGGCCTTGGCCTTCGCTGTTGGCCGTGACCGTGCCGCCATGCAGTTCCACCAGCTGCTGCACGATCGCCAGGCCCAGGCCCAGCCCGCCATGGCGGCGGGTGGTGGTGCCATCGGCTTGGCGGAAGCGGCTGAACAGATGGCGCAGGAACTCCGGCGCAATGCCGTCGCCCGAATCGGCCACGGTCACTGTCCAGTGATCACCGTCGGTGGCCAGGGTGACCGTGACCGAGCCGGCGGCGGGGGTGAACTTGATGGCGTTGCTGAGCAGGTTCCACAGCACCTGCTGCAGGCGCGTGGCATCGCCCAGCACCAGCGCCGGTTCGTCAGGCATGACCAGCCGGGTTTCCAGCGCCTTGCCTTCGGCTACCAGTTCCTGGGCGCGCATGGCCTCGGTGAGCTGGGCGCGCAGATCCAGCACTTCCACTTCCAGCTGCACCTTGCCCAGCAGCATGCTGCTCAGGTCCAGCATGTCCGAGATCAGCCGCTTCTGCGCCATGGCGCTGTTGGCGATCACGCCCAGCCCCTTGAACAGCGGGCTGGTGCTGTCCACGCGCTGCAGCAGCAGCTCGCTCCAGCCCAGGATGGTGGTCAGCGGCGTGCGCAGCTCGTGCGAGAGCGTGGCCAGGAATTCGTCCTTCAGCCGCGCCATGCTTTCAGCGGCATTGCGCGCGGCACGCTCGGACTGCAGCAGCTCTTCGCGCGCCATTTCGATTTCGCGGCGGTTGGTAACGTCGGTGCTGCTGCCAGCCAGGCCGATGAACCGGCCCATGCGCGAGAAGCGTGGCTGGGCGCTCATTTCCAGCCAGCGCCACTGGCCATCGGCGCGCAGCCCGCGCACCAGCACCTGCATGGAGCGCTGCGCCTTGATCGCGGCCTGCAGCTCGTAATCGAACACGGACACATCGTCGGGGTGGACCAGGCCGCGCCAGACATCTTCCGGCACGCGCTGTTCGTCACCGCCGAAGAATTCGCTGAAGGCGCTGTTGACGAAGCGCGCATGCGCGCGTTCGTCCAGCACCCACACGGGCATGGGCAGGCCATCGGCCAGCGCGCTGAAACGCGCCTCGCTCTCGGCCAGCTCCACTTCGATCTGCTTGCGGTTGGTGATGTCGAAGAAGAGCACAGCGACGCGATGTTCGTGCGGCTCGCCTACCCGCATCGCCTCGACCGCATACCAGCGGCCCAGCGCGCGTGCTTCCAGCTCGAACTGCTGGGAACGCCCGGTCAGGGCGATCTGGCCGTACACCCGGTACCACTCCGGTTCGTGGGTCGGCTGTAGTTCGCTCATCAGCCGGCCCGAGGCCTGGTTCAAGCCGGTGTTGCGCTCGAAGGCATCGTTGACTTCCAGGAACCGGTAGTCGACCCCCACGCCGTCTTCGATCATCACCTCGATGATGCAGAAGCCAGCGCTGAGGCCTTCCAGCACGCTGCGGTGCAAGGAAGGATCGGACGCCGAAGGCACGTACGGGGCGCGTTCCAGGGTTGAGGCGGGCAGGCTGGGCAAGGGCGTCAAGAGGGGCAACTGGTGGAACGGAGGGAGACAGCATCTTCCAGAGCGCGTATTCGTAGCGTCAAGCGCCCCCTGCCGGTTTGACGTAAGTGAATTGCCGGCTACCAGGGATCCTGCCTGCCGTTTCCGGCAATTGTCCCGCTGGCGGATCAGGATCACACTCAGTACCGACCTTCTTCCGCCGCTCCGACCGAGGCAACGCCATGAACCGCAAACCCTTGCTGGCTGGTGCTCTGGGCTGTCTGCTGCTGCTTGTCGGCAGCGCGTCGGCCGCCCCGCGCACCGTCACCGACCCCAAGGCGCCCCGCGCGCTCACCGGCGAAAGCCCGGTCCAGGTGAAGTGGACGGACCCGGCCCAGTTCACTGAAATCCGCAGCAGCACCAACCGGTTCGAGGCCCAAAGCGGCAACTGGGTGCAGCAGCTTGCCGACTACCTGCGCAGCAGCGCCAGCAAGCGCCTGCCCCCGGGCCAGACCCTGGACGTGGAGATCACCGACATCAAGCGGGCCGGCGAGTTCGAGCCGCAGAACGGCCCGCGCGGCAATGACGTGCGGATCATGCGCAACATCTATCCGCCGCGGATGACCCTGACCTTCACCCTGCGCGACGCCACCGGTGGGGTGGTCCGCCAGGGCGAGGAGAAGCTGATCGACATGAACTACCTGGGCAACACCGGCCTGCTCAGCAACAACGACCCGCTGCGCTATGAGAAGCGGATGATCGATGACTGGCTGCGGCGCCTGCTGCCGCCTACGCGCCGCTGAGCACCCGCGCCACGCGCTTGACCGCACACGGCAGCTGGTAGGCGCTGACCTTGCACAGCGGTGCCAGCACGTCCAGGCGCGGGGCATCGCCCCACAGGGTGACGGTGCTGCCCACCCCGGCCTGCGGCAGGTCGGTCAGGTCCACGGTCAGCATGTCCATCGAGACCCGGCCGATCAGGTGGCCGGGCTGGCCATCGATCTGGACGGGGGTCCCGTTCGGCGCGAACTGCGGGTAGCCATCGGCATACCCCAGCGCCACCACGCCCACGCGGGTGGGGCGTTCGGCCACGAAGCGGGCGCCGTAGCCGACCGGTTCGCCCGAAGCGATCTCACGGACCGCGAAGATCTTCGACTGCATGGTCATCACCGGGCGCAGGCGCTCGGTAAAGGCGTTGTGCTTCTGTAGCGGGTTGGCCCCGTACAGCATCAGGCCCGGGCGCACCCAATCGCTGCGCACGTCCGGCCAGCCCAGCAGGGCCGGTGAATTGCACAGGCTGGTTTCGCCGGCCAGGCCGTCGATGGTGGCGGCGAACAGGTCCGCCTGCTCACGCGTACGCGGGCTGTCCAGTTCGTCGGCGCGGGCCATGTGGCTCATCAGCACCATCGGTGCCACCTGCGGAAGCGCCGACAGCCGCGCGTGCGCGGCGCGGAAATCTTCGGGCGACAGGCCCAGGCGGTGCATGCCGCTGTCCAGCTTTAACCAGATCTGCAAGGTGGCGTCGGTCTGGAACGCCTCCACCGCGTCCACCTGCCACGGCGCGGCTACCGCGAACCACAGGCTGTGCTGCACGATCAGCGGCAGCTCGTCGGCATCGAAGAACCCTTCCAGCAGCAGGATCGGCGAGGTGATGCCGGCCGCGCGCAGTTCCAGCGCCTCTTCAATGCAGGCTACCCCGAACGCATCGGCTTCGCCGTCCAGCGCGCGCGCGCAGGCCACGGCTCCGTGGCCATAGGCATCGGCTTTTACCGCGGCCAGGGTCTTGCGGCCGCCGCCCAGTTCACGGGCCAGGCGGAAGTTGGAGCGCAACGCCTCCAGGTCAATCAACGCGCGGGCTGGGCGCATGCATTCGGTTCACTGTGTTGGACGGACGCGGCGTGGTGGCCGCCATAACGGAAGATATCCAGGCCTTCGGTGCTGATCTGCGGCTGGCGCGCGCTCATCAGGTCGGCCAGGTAGCGGCCCGAGCCGCAGGCCATGGTCCAGCCCAGCGTGCCGTGGCCGGTGTTGAGGAACAGGTTGCGGTACGGGGTGGCGCCGATCACCGGCGTGCCATCCGGGGTGGCCGGGCGCAGCCCGGTCCAGAATTCGGCGCGCGACAGGTCGCCGCCATCCGGGTACAGGTCGCCCACCACCTTTTCCAGGGTGGCGCGGCGGCGCGGCGACAGCGACAGGTCGAACCCGCCCACTTCGGCCATGCCGCCCACGCGGATGCGGTCGTCGAAACGGGTCACTGCCACCTTGTAGCTCTCGTCCAGGATGGTCGAGGTCGGCGCCATCGCCGCGTTGGTGATCGGCAGGGTCAGCGAGTAGCCCTTCAGCGGGTACACCGGCAGGTGCATGCCCAGTGGGGCCACCAGCGACGGCGAATAGCTGCCCAGCGCGACCACGTAGCGGTCGGCGGTTTCGACCTTGCCGTCGATGCGCACGCCGGTGATGCGGTCGCCGTCGGTTTCCAGCCCGGCGATGTCCTGGTCGAAGCGGAATTCCACCCCGGCATCCATCGCCATCTGCGCCAGGCGGCGGGTGAACAGCTGGCAGTCGCCGGTCTGGTCGCGCGGAAGCCACAGCGCGCCCACCAGCTTGTCGGCCACGCTGGCCAGCGCCGGTTCGTGGGCGATGATGCCGGCGCGGTCCAGCACTTCATACGGCACGCCGTACTGGGCCAGCACTTCGATGTCCTGCGCCGAGGCATCCAGCTGCTGCTGGGTGCGGAACAGCTGGGTGGTGCCCAGGTCGCGGCCTTCAAACGCAATGCCGGTCTGCGCACGCAGCTCGTTGAGGCAGTCGCGGCTGTATTCGGACATGCGCACCATGCGCGCCTTGTTGATGGCGTAGCGCTCGTGCGTGCAGTTACGCAGCATCTGCGCCAGCCAGCGGTACTGGTTCAGGTCCAGACCGGGGCGGATCGCCAGCGGCGCATGTTCGGAGAACAGCCACTTCACCGCCTTCAGCGGCACGCCCGGGGCGGCCCACGGCGAGGTATAGCCGAACGACAGCTGGCCGGCGTTGGCGAAGCTGGTTTCCAGCGCCGGGCCGGGCTGGCGGTCCACCACCGTGACTTCAAACCCGGCCTGCCGCAGGTACCAGGCACTGGTCGTGCCGATTACCCCACTGCCTAGGACTAGAACGCGCATGAGACCTCTCCAACCCGATCATTCCCTGCACTGGAGCGTGCCGGGACCATAATTGAGGAAGTATATTCCGGCCAAACCAAGCAATTTTGCTGTTTTTGGCGTCTCAGGCAGGATATTGTCCCGCCAACACCACTGAGAGGCTGACGCCATGGCCGCCCGTGCCCGCGAGCTGGACAAGATCGACCGCAAGATCCTGCGCATCCTGCAGGAGGAGGGGCGCATTTCCTTCACCGAACTGGGCGAGCGCGTCGGGCTGTCCACCACCCCCTGCACCGAGCGGGTGCGCCGGCTGGAGCGCGATGGCGCCATCACCGGCTATTACGCACGGCTGGACCCGCAGTACCTCAAGGCCAGCCTGCTGGTGTTCGTGGAGATCAGCCTGGCCTACAAATCCGGCGACATCTTCGAGGAGTTCCGCCGCGCAGCGCTGAAGCTGCCCAACGTACTGGAATGCCACCTGGTCTCGGGCGATTTCGATTACCTGCTCAAGGCGCGCATCAGCGAAATGGCCTCCTACCGCAAGCTGCTGGGCAGCACCCTGTTGACCCTGCCGCACGTGCGCGAATCCAAGAGCTACATCGTGATGGAAGAGGTCAAGGAAACGCTGACCCTGCCGATTCCGGACTGACCCGCCCCGCACCGACCCTCGCAAACGCAAAAGGCGGCGCGCTTGCGCGCACCGCCTGTGTAGCTGCCGACCAGAGGCATCAACGCTGCTGTTTCTGGTCCTGGTGGCGCTGGTCCTGCTGTTTGCCACCCTTCTGGTTCTGCTGATCCCATTGCTGCTGGTTCTGCTGGCCGGATTTCTGGTTCTGCTGGCCCTGCTGTTCCTGCGGCATCTTGCCGGGATTGCCCTTCTGCTGATTAGCCATAACTGCACCTTCTGAGCTTGGGGATGCGCGTTGTTGCGGCGCACGTACAGACTCGGCGACGGGCGGTTAATCGCAGGCGAAATTGCAGTGAGCTGCGGCGTTGACACCGATGACTGCGGGCATTGGTTGTGAAACGTTCATGCATCAGGGCTTGATGCGTTGGCCATCACCGGCGGGCACCGCGTCGTAATAGCGGCCGGTGCGCGTATCCAGTACGCGGTTGGGGCCAGCCTGCTTCATGCCCGGCACGATGCGGCCGTGTCGGTCATACACCTTGGGTGGCGCGGTGGTGGCCGGCGGCGGAGGCGGCACCACCTGGGCCGGCCCCTGGCTCTGGATGGGGTGGGTGCGCAGCTGCTGCGTCGTCTGCGCCGGGGTGTTCACCGGCGCGGGCAACGGCGCCTGCGCAGGTACCACGGGGGTGGGCGGGCGGGTATCGGTGGGTTTGCGTGGCGCGGCCATCTGCGCCACCGCGACCAGCGGCAGCAGCACGGCCAGCGACACGACACCCCGGAAGAAGCGTTTCATGGCGGCGGACTCACGACGTGACATGCATTCACCCTGCGCCAGCGCGCGTGTCAGCACCATGAATGCCATCGGCGCTTGCCCCCGGGCGCCGCCGCCCCCATTTTCCTGCCATCCCCACGAGGACCACCCATGACCGCATTCGATCTCTCCCCGCCCAGCGACGCCCAGCGCGACACGCTGGTGGCCGGGCTCAGCGCCGACGAGCGCCGCGTCCTGCTCCAGCACGGCACCGAAGCCCCGTTCTGTGGGGTGTTCCTGGACAACAAGCAGGACGGCGTCTACGGCTGCCGCCTGTGCGGCCTGCCGCTGTTCCGTTCCAGCACCAAGTTCGACTCCGGTACCGGCTGGCCGAGCTTCTTCGCCCCGTTCGACCCGGACCATGTGCGCGAAATCCGTGATGTCAGTCATGGCATGGTGCGAACTGAAATCGTTTGCGCCCGCTGTGACAGCCATCTCGGTCACGTGTTCCCGGATGGCCCGGCGCCGACGTTCGAGCGGCATTGCCTGAATTCGGTCTCGCTGTCGTTTACCCCAAATGGCCAGCCGTATCCGGATCCGCTGCAGCGCGGGGGAGCCGAGGCCCAGCCAGCGGGTTGAACGGCCCGGCAATGCGTGCCCACCAACGGTGGGCACCTACCAGGGGGCGGCACCCTCCGGACGAGGCGGGTCGGCACCCTCCGGGCGATGCACCGGTAGGTACCCACCGTTGGTGGGTACGACGTGCCGGCCAAAACTGTGACGTCCGACCAAGCCCCCCTTCAGAATGCGCGCGCCAGGCCGACATGGTGATATCCCCACCGCCGCGCCCGCCCCATGCTCATCATTGTTGGCTTCCTCATCGTCATCCTCAGCGTGCTCGGCGGCTATGTCGGCGCGCACGGCAAGCTCGGCGCGCTGTGGCAGCCCTATGAGCTGGTCATCATCGGTGGCGCGGCGCTGGGCGCGTTCCTGGTCGGCACCCCGCTCAAGACCGTCAAGCAGACCCTGCAGGCCACGGTGGGCGTGTTCAAGGGCCCGCGCTACAAGCAGCAGGACTACATCGATGTCCTGAGCCTGCTCTACGAACTGCTCAACAAGGCCCGCCGCGAAGGCTTCATGGCGCTGGAAGACCATGTCGAGCGCCCGGCCGACAGCGCCATCTTCGCCAACTATCCCAAGGTGCAGGCCGACCACCACCTGGTCGACTTCATGACCGACTGCCTGCGCCTGATGATCGGCAGCAACATCGAACCGCACGAGCTGGAACCGCTGCTGGAAATGGAACTGGAAAAGCACCACGCCGAAGCCATGCAGCCCTCGGCCGTGCTCAACAAGGTCTCCGACGGCCTGCCCGGCTTCGGCATCGTGGCGGCGGTGCTGGGCATCGTGATCACCATGGGCTCGATCGGTGGCGAAATCACCGAAGTGGGCGCGCACGTGGCCGGCGCGCTGGTGGGTACCTTCCTGGGCATCCTGCTGGCCTACGGCTTCGTCAGCCCGCTGGCGGCGGCCGTGGAAGCACGCGCCGAGCAGGACAGCCGCATCTATGAGTCGGTCAAGACCGCCCTGCTGGCCTGCCTGCGCGGCTACAACCCGAAGATCGCGCTGGAGTTCGCGCGCAAGACCCTGCCGTCCAACGTGCGTCCGGGCTTCAGCGAATTCGAACAGCACCTCAAGACGGTCAAGTAAGGCACCGCCATGGCCGAGAACAAACCCACCGTCATCGTCCGCCGGGTCAAGAAGGGCGGCCACGCCGCGCACCATGGCGGCGCCTGGAAGGTGGCTTACGCCGACTTCGTCACGGCCATGATGGCGTTCTTCCTGGTGCTGTGGCTGATGGCGGCCACCACCAAGCCCGAACGCGCGTCCATTTCCGAATACTTCCGCAACCCCAGCCCGCTCACGGGGCAGAGCCCCACGCCCGCCCCGGGCATGGCCGGCCCGGGTGGCGCCAGCACCTCGATGATCAAGCTGGGCGGCGCCACCGATGTGTCGCGCGGCAACAGCAACGACCCCTTCCAGAACCACCAGGCCGAGCGCCCGGTGCCGCAGGAAGACGAGCGGGAGCGTGAGAAGAAGCAGCTGGAAGTGCTCAAGCAGGAACTGGAAGAAGCGATCAGCAAGAGCCAGGCGCTGGAGCCGTTCAAGGACCAGCTGCTGCTGGACCTGACCCCGGAAGGCCTGCGCATCCAGATCGTGGACAAGCAGAACCGGCCGATGTTCGACATGGGCAGTGCCGCGCTGAAGACCTACACCCGCGACATCCTTCGCGAGCTCTCGCAGTTCATCAACCACGTGCCGAACCGGATCAGCATCACCGGCCATACCGACATCACCGCGTACAACGCCGCCCATGGCTACAGCAACTGGGAGCTCAGCGCCGACCGCGCCAATGCCGCCCGGCGTGCGCTGCTCGATGGCGGCATGGCCGACGACAAGGTCACCCGCGTGGTCGGCCTGTCCTCCTCGGTGCTGTTCGACAAGACCCAGCCGGACAACCCGATCAACCGCCGCATCAGCATCGTGGTGATGACCAAGGCCGCCGAAGCCGCCGCGCTGGCCGGTTCGGGCCAGGAAGTGGCGCTGTCGCCGACCGTCCAGGACGCCGACATCCAGGCGGCCCAGGGCGCGCCGGCACCGGCCCCGGCCGCTGCCCCCGTCTCCGCTTCGCCCTGAGCCCTTCGGGCGTAACGACCAACGGTCGTTACCTATCGGGGGGTGTGCATGGCCATGAGCCGCTCGTCCCAGCATCCCCGCGCAACCCCCACTACAATGGCGGTCTTTCCCGTACCGATAGACCGATTCCATGTCCAAGCAGTCCAAGGCCAAGCGCGACAAGCGCAAGAAGCTCCAGCCCAAGCGCCCGATTAACCGCCTCAACGCCCAGCAGCCGGTCCAGAACCATGCCGTGCTGACCAATGAAGAAGGCCAGGTGGTCGCTGCGATCGGCCTGCAGGGCACCGAATGGCTGCTGGCCATCGGCGGCCAGACCATGGGCAACGCCGACAACCCGGTGCCGATGCTGGCCATGCTCAAGCACCTCTCCAATGTCCAGGAGAAGGAAGGCCGCAAGGTCACCCTGGAATACTCGACCCAGCTGCAGCAGCTGATCGACGACCTGGCCGCCGATGAAGGCAAGACCGCCGACGAGTACCTGAGCCAGCTGGTTTCCGAGTTCGAAGGCGTGGAAGGCGAAGAAGGCGACGACGCTGACACCGCTGCCGAAGACGCCCCGGCCGCCGAACCGGCTGCCGAGGACGCCGAAGCCACCCCGGCCGCCAGCGACGACAAGCCGCAGGCCTGAGCCACGGCCACCCGGTGACAGTCTATATCGACGATGCGGTACACCCCTGGCGCGGCGAGCGCTGGGCGCATCTGATGGCCGACACCCTGCCCGAGCTGCACGCCATGGCGGCGCAGCTCGGGATTCCCCGGCGGGCCTTCCAGAACCGCCGCAGCGGCGCGCATTACGACGTCCCCGCGCCCCTGCGCCTGCAGGCCATCGCGCTGGGTGCGACCGCCATTTCCCGGCACACCGACCGGGCGCTGGTCAAAGCCGTCATCGCCAACGCCAGATCGCAATACACGGCCTGATCCGCCGGTAGCACCCGACCGTGGGTCGGGTGACCTGTCAGAACGGATCCGAGCCCGGCCGCACTTCCACCCCCAGCAGCGAACACAGCGCCAGCATGGCGTCATCATCGCGCTGCAGTGCCATCCAGCCGGCCAGGCCGCCGTTGCCGGTATCCACGCTCCACAGCGAGTAATTGTGCTCGCGCAGGCGGTCGTAGGCGGTGCCCATCAGCCGCGGCGCGTCGACGTGGGCGGCAAAATCCTCGTCATCCAGGTCGCCACCCCAGTCCAGCTGCAGGTTCCAGCGCGCGGACAGCTCATTCACCGCCGACACCAGCGCATCGGTGTCTTCACGCTCCACCTCGAAGCCGGACTGCCAGGCAATGGCGGCCATCAGCGGCGGCAGCCAGTCGGCCTCCTCGTCGATCTCCTCACCGTTCTCCAGCAGCGCCTCGCGCCAGCGGTTGAACTGCTGCAGGCCCAGTTCCTCGTCGCCCGGGTTGATCAGCACGAACAGGTTCCAGATCCGGGCCTCGAAGTCGTCTTCGTCGAAATCGCGTTCGTCTTCTTCGAAGTCGAAATAGTCGCTGTTGTCGGGCATGGCCGGTATTCCTGGAGACAGGCAGGCATTCTGCCACGGCCACCCTACGGTTATCCTGTGTGCCTGAAGATGGCCGTGGTGGCTGTCAGCATCCAATGACCATGAGCGATACCCCTCCCGATCACCTGGCGATCAACCCCACCAGCCCCTTCCACGATGCCGCAGCGCTGGAGCGCGGCGTGGGCATCCGCTTCAACGATGTCGAGCGCGACAACGTCGAGGAATACTCGGTCAGCGAAGGCTGGATCCGCGTGCAGGCCGGCAAGGCCCGCGACCGCCGGGGCAACCCGATGACCATCAAGGTCAAGGGCACCGTGGTGGCGTATTACCTGGATCAGAAGCCGGAATAATCGGTCAACCGACCCACGGTCGGTTGCTACCCGGGATTGACGGCTGCGCCGTCAATCCTTTTGCCGGGTTTCCAGCAGGTCCAGGTTGCGGATCAGCTTGCGCGAGATCTCGTCGGAAATCCGCCCGCGCCGGGTCAACCGGAACAGTTCTTCGCGTTCGGCGGTCAACCCGGCACTGCGCAGCTGCCGGTAGCCCTGCTCCATGCGCCGCACCTTTTCCGGGTCCGCATCCGGGCCCTGGTCTTTTTCCAGGTTGCGCTGGTACAGCAGGCTCACCCGTGAGGCCGCATCGTTGTACAGCTGCACGTTGTCGGTGGTCTGGTTCTGCACCAGTTGCTGGCGCATGCGCTCCACCCCGGCCAGCGCGGCCTTCGAGGCCAGCCGCCGCGCCAGGTCTTCTTCCTTGCGCTCGCCCGAATCCGCCGGCAGTTCCAGCCCCTTGAGCAGGCGCGGCAGCGCCACGCTGGCACCGACCAGCGACACCAGGATCACCGCCGCGGCCAGGAAGATCACCAGGTCGCGTGCCGGGAAGGCGCTGCCATCGGGCAGGAACAGCGGCAGGGTCAACACACCGGCCAGCGTGATCGCACCGCGTACGCCGGCCACCGAGGTGGCCACCACGATGCGCCACGAGGTGCCTGGCCGCGCCTCACCGCGATGCTTGGCACGCAGCACGCTCCAGCGCAGCGACAGCCACACCCAGGCCAGGCGCAGCAGCACCAGGGCCAGGTTGATCACCACCACGTACACCAGCAGCCACCACGCACTCTGGTGCCCGCTTTCGCTCACCGTGGTCATGGCGCGGTCCACGATGCCCGGCAGCTGCTCGCCCAGCAGCACGAACATGATGCCGTTGAAGGAGAACTGCAGCATGTTCCACACCGCCATGCGCTGCACGCGCATGCTGCCCGACACGCGGCCGGTAAGCTCCACATAGCTCATGGTGATACCGGCGGCCACCGCCGAGAGAATGCCCGAGGCGTTGGCCTCTTCGGCCAGCAGGTAGGCCGCGAACGGAATCAGCAGGTTGACCAGCAGCGCCGCGCCTGGCTCTTCGCCGAAGCGCCGCCACAGCCAGCGCTGGAAGGTGGACACACCGAGCGTCACCGCCACGCCGATCGCCAGGCCGGCCACCGCCACCCACAGGAACGTCACCGAGGCCGTTGCCAGCGAGAAGGTACCGGTCATCACCGCGGCCACCGCGAAGCGGAAGCAGACCAGGCCGGAGGCATCGTTCAACAGCGATTCGCCCTCCAGGATGTGCATCAGCCGCTTGGGAATCGGCGCGCGCGACGCGATCGAACTGACCGCCACCGGGTCGGTCGGCGAAATGATCGCCGCCAGTGCGAACGCCACCGCCAACGGCATCACCGGAATCATCCAGTGGATCAGCAGGCCCGCGCCGATCACGGTAAACACCACCAGCCCAAAGGCCAGCTCCAGGATCACGCCCTTGTCGCGGAACAGGCCCTGTTTGGGAATGCGCCAGCCGTCCAGGAACAGCAGCGGCGGCAGGAACAACAGGAAGAACATCTCCGGCTCCAGCGCGTGGCCACGGTTGAACACCCCCGCAATCACCGCACCCAGGCCGATCTGCACCAGCGGCAGCGGCAGCGACAACGGCAGTACGCGGACCAGGTAGCCGCTGGCGACCACCGCCACCAGCATCGCCAGGACGACTTCAATCGTATGCATGCATTTTCCAGAGAGCCTGGAAAAAAATTACCACACCCACCCCGAACCGCGTCCTACAACGGCAAACTCAGGCCGCCTGCCCGTCGAAGCGGTAGATGTCCATCGCCAGCATGCCCGCATCGATGCCGGCATCGATGCGCTGCGCGCCCAGCACCTCACCGCCGGCGGCACCAAGCGCGAAATGCAGCGGTTGGAAGTGCTCGTCGGTGGGGTGCGCACGTTCGGCATACGGCGCCTGCCGGCGGTAATCGAGCAGCGCGGCGCTGTCGTTGGCCTGCAGGCGCTGCTCCACCCATTCGATGAAGGGGCGCACATAGGGCGCTTCGCCGCCGCGCTGGTAGTCGCGGAAGTCGTGCAGGTTGTGGGTGATGCTGCCCGAGCCGACCAGCAGCACGCCCTGTTCGCGCAGCGGCGCCAGCGCGCGGCCCAGCGCGAACTGGTGGGCCGGGCCCTGCAGCGGCTGCAGCGCCAGTGGCACCACCGGAATGTCAGCCTGCGGGTAGAGCAGGCGCAGCGGCACCCACGCGCCGTGGTCGAGGCCACGGGTCGGGTCCACGCCGGTGGGCAGCCCGGCGGCCACCAGCCGCTGCGCGACCTCCTCGGCCAGGGCCGGGTCGCCCGGCGCCGGGTACTGCAGGTCGAACAACGCCTGCGGGAAGCCGCCGAAATCATGGATGGTCGGCGGCTGCGGGTGCGCGCCCACCACCGGCTGGCGGGTCAGCCAGTGCGCCGAGGCCATCACGATCGCGCGCGGGCGCGGCAGCTGCGCGGCCAGCTCGGCCAGGCGCACGCCGACCAGCCCCGGCTGCAACGCGGTCATCGGCGAACCGTGGGAGATGTACAGCGAGGGCAGGCGGGTCATGGGGGCTCCAGGAGGCGAATGCACCGAGAACGATGCCGACCCAGCTTATTGATTTCACCGGTGATGATAAATGCCAAAACCAGTGCGCATTGTTCCACTGATGGCGCACCCTGGGTGACATCTACTGAGTGATATCTACCGGGTGACATCTACTGGGTGCCATCTACTGGGTGCCATCTACTGGGTGCCATCTACTGGGTGACATCTACTGTGTGACATCTACTGGGTGACACCTACTGGGTGACATCTACCGGGTGACATCTACTGGGTGACATCTACTGGTTACATCTACTGGTTACATCTACTGGTGACATCTACTGGTGACATCTACTGGTGACATCTACTGGTAGCGCCGACTGTTAGTCGGCTGCTCTTCGCCACAGCATATGGCTGCCCGTAGCCCTGCGCCTGGTGATGCAGCCGACTAACAGTCGGCGCCACCGTTCGGCATGCCGGCCGCCGTTTTACGCGGCGGCGGTTTCCAGCCGTCCTATCACGTCGGCCAGCGGCGCCGGCCGGCCCAGCAGGAAGCCCTGCACCTGGTCGCAGCCGTGCGCGGCCAGCCATTCGTGCTGACCCGGGGTTTCCACGCCTTCGGCGATCACGGTCAGGCCCATGCTGTGGCCCAGCGACAACAGCGCGCGGCAGATCGAGGCGTTGCGCGGGTTGGTTTCCACATCGGCCACGAAGCTGCGGTCGATCTTCAGGATGTCCAGCGGCAGGTGCTGCAGGTAGGACATGTTCGAATAACCAGTACCGAAATCATCCAGCGAAATATGGATGCCCTGCTCGTGCATGCGCTGCATGGTCTGCTTGGCCTGGCCCGGCTTGCGCATCAGGCTGCTCTCGGTCAGCTCCACGTGCAGTGCGCCGCGCGCCAGCCCGAATTCCTGGCTGGCACGGCTGAACTCGGCCACCAGGTCGCTGTTGAAGAACTGCACCGCCGAGACGTTCACCGCGATCGGCAGGTCCCAGCCGGCATCCACCAGCTGGCGCTGCGCACGCGCTGCTTCACGGATCACCCAGCGGCCCAGCGCCAGGATCAACCCGGTGTCTTCGCACAGCTGGATGAACTCGCCCGGCGGAATGAAGCTGCCATCGGCCTGCGGCCAGCGCAGCAGCGCCTCCAGCGCCGCCGGGCTGCCATCGCTGGCGTGGCAGATCGGCTGGAAGTACAGCGCGAATTCGGCATCGATCGCGCTGTGGATGCGCCCGGCCAGCCGCAGCCGGTCGGCCAGCCGCGAACTCACCGCGCTGTCGAACCAGGCAATCACGCTGCCTTCGTCGCGCGCGGCATGCGCGGCCTGCGCGGCCATGCCGATCACCTGTTCGGCACTGACCACATCGCCGTCGAACTTCACCGCCACGCCAATGCGCGGTTCGAACTGGTGCAGCCAGTCCTGTCCGCGCACGGGTTCGGAGACGGTCTGCACCAGCGTATCCAGCGCGGTCTGGCGCTCGTGGTCGTCGCGGATGGCGAAGATGAAATCCTCGGCCGGCTGGAACGCCAGCAACCCATAGCGCACGCCCAGCCCACCCAGGCGCTTGGCCATGGCCTGCAGCACCACGTCGCCCACTTCGCGGCCCAGGGTATCGGCCACCAGCTGCAGGCCACGGAACTGCACGTAGGCGATGGTGTAGCTGCCGCCGTCCTCATCCAGCTGCGCGGCCAGCGCGCGCGTGTTGAGCAGCCCGGTGGCCGGGTTGTGGGTGGCGTGGTAGGCCAGGTCACGCTCATAGGCCATGCGGTCGCTGATGTCCTCGGCCAGCACCAGGCAGGCCTCGCGCCCGTCGAAGTCCAACCGCGCCAGGTGCGCGCGCACTTCGAATACGGTGCCGTCCTTGCGCCGGTGCAGGCGCACCTTGGCATCCTGCAGGTCGCCGCTGGCGGCGTTGGCAATCGCGCCGCGGATTTCCTCCCAGCCTTCGCGTGGGCGGATGTCCAGGATGCTCATCGCCAGGAATTCGTCGCGGCTGTAGCCGTACTGGCGCACCGCCGCTTCGTTCACTTCCAGGAACCGCAGCGTGTCCGGATCGAACACCCAGAACGGTGCCGGGTTGCGGTCGAACAGCAGGCGGAACTGGCGCTCGGCCTGCTGCGCGCGTGCCAGCGCCTGGACCCGCTCGCTCACGTCGGTGAGCGCGCCGATCATGCGCCGCTCGCGGTCGCTGCCACCCACCTGCTGGCCACGCGCCGATACCCAGTGCGTGGCACCACCGGGCAGCACGATGCGGAACATCTCATCCAGCACGCCATTGCCGGCAAACGCATCGTCGAACGCCGCCTGCAACCGCTGTGCATCCTCGTGGTGCACCCGGTTGAAGAAATCGGCCACCGGCAGGGAATCGAGCGGGATGCCGAAAATTTCCCGCGCCAGCGGCGACCAGCGCAGCACCGAGGCGTCCTCGTCCACCGTCCAGGTGCAGATCTTGCCGACCTGGTGGGCCATGCGCAGCTCGGCATGGCCGGTGCGCAGCTCCTCGCTCATCGCATCCTGGCGGCGGGTGGCACGGCGCAGGCTGGTGTAGACCAGCGCGAACGCCCCCCAGTACAGCAGGTACAGGCCGATCGAGGCCTGCACGTAGGGCCACCACGGCGCCAGCACATCCTGCCGGCCCAGCCCGGCGTACACCGCCAGCGGGTATTCGGCCAGCGTGGTGAGGGTGGTGATGCGCTCGACCTTGTCGATGGGACTGTGTTCGACGCCCAGCGGCAGCACCGTATCGCTGCCCAGCAGGTCGCGCCGCTGCAGTTTGAACTGCTGGCCGGTCAAGCCGTCGTTGTCGGGGCTGCGCGCCAGCAGGTGGCCGGTGACATCACTGATGGAGAGCACGCCGTGGAGGCCGATATCCAGCCCGCTGATGATCGACTGCAGCTCGCTGGTATGCAGCCGGCTGAGCAGCCACCGGTCCTCGCCCATGCGCAGCGCCAGCGGCAGCACCCAGCGGCGCATGCCCAGGTCCTGCGGCGGGCCCAGATACAGCTGGCTGTCCTGGCCACGATGGGCCTCCACCGCCCACAGCGGCAGGGTCAGGTCACCGCCCCCGCTGGTCAGCGCACGGCCGAACTGGTCCACCACCACGATGCTTTCCAGCTCCGCATGCCGCTGCAGCACCCCATCGATGGCCTCGTCCAGCAGGTCCGGTGCCTGCGCCGGCACGTGCTCGAACAGCTGCGCGCCGTCGGCGGCGATGCCGCGCATGGCGCGTTCCAGGTTGCGCAGTTCCAGTCGCAGCAGGCGCTGCGAACCGGTGGCCAGCGCCGTACTCTGCCGCTGGGCGGCCTCCAACCGGCGTTGGTAATCATTGGCCAGCATCACCAGCAGGCCCGCACCGAGCAGCAGGCCCAGGCCGATGCCCAGCCACACGATGGTGCGCAGCGGCCGCGCCATGGGCTGGCTCAGCGCGGGCATCGCGTACCTCTACCTCGGTGACGGCCTGACTTCATGTAAACGCTTCCTGGTTTCCCCAAACCTGAGCGGCCGACGTCGCAATTTCTTGACGTCTCTCTTGCCCGTTCCCAACGGGCAAGGCCTTGGCCCAGCGCCTTGCCCCCAGCATGCACCAGCCCGCCCGGCTCGGGAAGGGGTGCGACAGCCGTCACACCTTGACGCAGCCCAATGCGGCCACAACTCCCGCCAGATCCCGCCGGTTCCCGGGCCGGGCGGCGGATTAGACTTGGGGTTTCCCCGTTGCCTGAGAACTTCATGTCCAAGCTGCGCCGCCCCACCCTGATGCTTGCCATTGCCGCCAGCCTGTCGCTGGGCCTGGCCGCCTGCGACCGCGATGCGGCCGCGCCGACCGCCGCCCCGCCGGCCGATACCGCCGCCCCGCCCGCCGCGCCCAAGCCGCAGCTGGGCAGCTTCGGCTTCGATGCCGCCGGCATGGACCGCAGCGTCGCCGCCGGCGATGACTTCTTCGGCTTCGCCAACGGCAGCTGGGTCAAGAACACCGAAATTCCGGCCGACCGCTCCAGCTACGGCAGCTTCAACGTCATTTCCGAGAAGACCCTGGCCGACACCCGCGCCATCCTCGAAGGCGCCGCCGCCGATACCAAGGCCAGCGGCGAAACCAAGCTGATCGGCGATTACTACGCCGCCTTCATGGACGAAGCCGGGATCGAATCGCGCGGCATGGGCGCGATCAAGCCCGAGCTGGATGCCATCGGCGGCATCGGCGACAAGGCCGCGCTGGCCACCGCCCTGGGCGGCACCCTGCGCGCCGACGTGGACCTGCTCAACGCCACCAACTTCTACACCGACCGCCTGTTCGGCACCTGGGTGTCGGTGGACCTGCTGCAGCCGGACCGCAATGCGCCCTACCTGGTGCAGGGTGGCCTGGGCCTGCCTGACCGCGACTTCTACCTGCAGGGCGGCCGCATGGCCGATATCCGCAAGCAGTACCAGGCCTATATCGCCCAGGTGCTGCAGCTGGCCGGCGTAGCCGACCCGGCCGCCAAGGCGCAGCGCATCCTGGCGCTGGAAACCCGCATCGCGCAGGCGCACGCCACCCAGGAAGAAACCAACGACGTGGCCAAGGGTGCCAACGCGTGGAAGCAGGCCGACCTGAGCGCGAAGGCGCCGGGCATGGACTGGGCCGCGTTCCTGGCCGCCGCCGGCCTGGACAAGCAGGACGACTTCATCGTGTGGCAGCCCAAGGCCGTGGCCGGCATCTCGCGCCTGGTCGCCACCGAACCGCTGGATGTGTGGAAGGACTACCTGACCTTCCACGCCCTGGACCGCGCCGCGCCGTACCTGCCCAAGGCACTGGCCGATGCGCGCTTCGCCTTCCACGGCACCACCCTCAACGGCACCCCGCAGCAGAGCGAGCGCTGGAAGCGTGCGGTGGATGAGAGCAACACCGCCGTGGGCGAAGCGATCGGCAAGCTGTATGTCGAAAAGCACTTCGACCCGGCCACCAAGGCGCGCGCCGATGAAATGGCAAAGAACATCATCGCCGCCTTCGCCAAGCGCATCGACGCGCTGGAATGGATGTCGCCGGAAACCAAGGCGCACGCCAAGGCCAAGGTCGAAGGCCTCACCGTGGGCATGGGCTACCCGGACAAGTGGCGCGATTACACCGGCCTTGAAGTGAAGCGCGACGATGCGCTGGGCAACGCCGAGCGCGCCAGCCAGTTCGAGTACCGCCGCAACCTGGCCAAGTTGGGCCAGCCGGTGGACCACAGCGAATGGGCGATGCTGCCGCAGACCATCAACGCCATGAACGTGCCGCTGGAGAACCGCCTGGTGTTCCCGGCCGCGATCCTGCAGCCGCCGTTCTTCGACGGTGCCGCCGACGATGCGGTGAACTACGGCGCGATCGGCGCGGTGATCGGCCATGAGATCAGCCATGGCTTCGACAACGCCGGTGCGCTGTTCGATGAAACCGGCAAGCTGCACAACTGGTGGACGGCCGAGGACCTGAAGAAGTTCAATGCCGCCGGCGATGCGCTGGCTGCGCAGTTCAGCAGCTACCAGCCGTTCCCGGGCGTGTCGGTCAACGGCCGCCTCACCCTGGGCGAGAACATCGCCGACGTGGCTGGCCTGGCGACGGCCTACGACGCCTACCAGCTGTCGCTGCAGGGCAAGCCGGGCCAGACCCTGGAAGGCTTCACGCCTGACCAGCGCTTCTTCCTGGGCTTCGCCCAGGCGTGGCGCAGCAAGGCCCGCGAACAGGCCCTGCGCAATTCGCTGCTGACCAACGTGCACGCCCCCGGCCAGTTCCGCGCGCTCACCGTGCGCAACCTGGACGCGTGGTACCCCGCCTTCGAGGTGAAGGACGGCCAGAAGCTGTACCTGGCCCCCGAAAAGCGGGTCAAGGTGTGGTGACAAGAACGGGCGCTTCGGCGCCCGTTTTTTTGGGGGGAATGTACCCGCTGGTAGCGTCGGCTCCCAAACGACTGCCGATGGCGATGATCGGCACGGGGACGCATGACGTTGAACGGAGAGACACCTTCGTTTCAGGTCATGCGTAAATGAAATCGCACACGTTATCGGCAGTCGTTTGGGAATTGACCCTACCGATCCGTCATCCGGTTCACCAATGGGCGAGCGTGCTTGTTGGCACGCCTACACGCGCGCAGGCGCGCGCCGCTACGCCGTCCTGCAGCGCGCGGCGGAACAAGGGCGACATGCCCTGCAGCAACCGCGCGGAAGCCCGTGCCTGGGTGCGCTGCAACGGCGTGCGTTCGAGCATCGTCGTGGCCCACTCTGGAAGCAGCGCAGCACCGGCGCCGAGGAACAGTTCGCGCGAAAGCCCCGCCATCGGTACCGGCAGCCGGATGCTGGACAACACCGCCAGCACTTCACGTGAGCGCGCATCGAACCGCAGCAGCGTCTGCTGCCGCGCGAAGTACGCTTCCACCTCCGCTTCCGAAGCCGGCACATCGGTGGCACCCAACGCTTCGGCCACGCGCCGGTACTCGTCGTAGTACCGGTCGGCGATGGGCTCCGGCACCTCGCGGCAGTAACGCCGGTAGCCCTGCAGGAAGCCGTATGCCTCGGTGACATGCACCCAGGTCAGCAACGCCGGATCATCTGCCGAATACGCCTGCCCATCCTGCGTCTGCCCGCGCACGTGTGCGTGGATGCGCTTCACCTTCCCGACCAACGCCTCCACTTCGCCCGACGCCGCGTAGCTGGTACATGCCACGAACGCCGTGGTGCGGCGCAGCCGCCCCACCAGGTCATCGCGGAAGTTGGAATGGTCATACACCCCGGCCAGCGCGAGCGGGTGCAGGGTCTGCAGCATCAGCGCGCACAGCCCGCCGGCCAGCATCCCCGGAAACTCGGCATGCACCCGCCAGGTCACGCTATCGGGCCCGAACCAGCCCGGTTCGCCCAGCGGGTGGTCGTAGTCAATCCCGCTTTGCCCACGCGGGAAAGCCCCCAGCACCCAGCGCCGGATCGGCACGGTAGCGGGGGCGGTGAGACGGTGCAGCAGTGACGACATCAGGGGCCTTCCAGGGGGTCGAGAGGACCGCGATCCTGCGCGGTTGCGTCAATTCTGCGTGATCCATGACGCCCGGGCCACGCTGTTGCGTCATCTCACCCATGAATTGTGCAAGTGCAGCAGAAAACCGGGCCGGTTTTTCAGTTTTTCGAGCAGTTTTCGATGACGCATCGCGCAAAAAATTCGGCTCGCCACGTATTCAGTTAAGACCCCTGCGGCGTTTTGTCGCACTGCCCATTGCCAAGCGAAATGAAAGTGCTAGAACTGAACCCGCCTCACCGTCCGTCCAAATGCGCCGCTGCACGTTCCCGAAGGAGCCCGTGATGATCGCTTTGTTCAAAGGTTTAGGTTTACTGCTCCAGGACAACGAGCTCTACGGCAGCCCGTTCGAAAAGCAGGTCGCGCATTGGCGCAGCAAGAGTGAGCAGCAGATCCGCGAAGAAGTGGCCACCCTGGCAAAGGCCAAGGGCCAGTGGCTGATGGCGTCCATCGTTGGGTGGCAGGCGGCCTCGCTGCTGATCCTCGGGCTGATCGCCAACTACCTGTGGAAGGACGACTTCCATATCACCTTCACCCGCGTGGTGATCGTGTTCGGCTCGTGGGTCTCGATCCTGTTCGTGATCTGGTTCATGGCCAACATGTTCGACCACACCGCCGGCTTCGAGCGCTGGATGAAGGCGTTCAACAGCCGGGCGCGGATCACCTCCGATGCCGACACCGTGGAATGCGTGGCCGAAGCGCTGGACATGGCCCAGCTCTACCCGGAAGTGCTCGATTACAAGCAGGCGGTCACTGCCAGGCGTGAGCTGCGCCACGAAGACATCCGCATCATGCGGGAGATCGGGCGCATGAAGCAGCATTCGGAACTGGTCGGCCAGCTCAACCACGTCGGCGAACCCGACCCCGGCCAGAACCTGCACCTGCAACCGGCCTTCTGACCCCACCAGGTCCAGGGGGATCCCGATGCCACCGTGCGCGAACACGGTGGCATTGTTTTTTACATGCCGCGGAACAGGCTCATGAACGGCTGGCTCACGTTGAGCACTTCCGGCCGCTGCTTCAGGCGCAGCTGGCCACGGCCGGTGTCATCGCGGCTCACCGCCGCCACCGCTTTCATGTTGACGATGGTGGAGCGGTGGATCTGGCGGAAGCGCTGCGGGTCCAGCACTTCCAGCAGCTCGCGCAGCGGCGTGCGCAGCAGGCTTTCGCCGGCCTCGGTCACCACCGTGGTGTACTTGCTGTCGGCGCGGAAGTAGACCACGTCTTCGAGCATGATCAGCTGCGTATCGCGGCCATTGCTGGCGGTGATCCACGCCAGCGGCGGCGCGTTCGAGTGCGCCCCGGGCTGCTGGCCCAGGCGCTGCAGCAGCTGCTCCAGCATCGCGTTGTCCGGCCGGCCCATCTGCATGCGCGCCAGGATGCGCTCGCGCGTGGCCAGCAGCCGCTCGTCGCTGACCGGCTTGAGCAGGTAATCCATCGCGCCCTGCTCGAAGGCATCGATCGCGTACTGGTCGTAGGCGGTCACGAACACCACCTGGGTGCGCGGGCTGATCTCCGGCAGCGCGCGCGCTACCTCGATGCCGCTGATGCCAGGCATGCGGATGTCGAGCAGGGCCAGGTCCGGTTTCAGTTCGGCCAGCCGCTCCAGCGCGCCGGCGCCGTCTTCGCATTCGGCCACCAGCCGCAGTTCCGGCCACAACCGCTGCAGCTGGGCCACCAGCGACTGGCGCAGCAGGTCTTCGTCTTCGGCAATGAGGGCATCAAGCAGCATGGATCGCCTCGCGTGCGTCGCGCGGCAAGGTGATCGTTGCCGCCACGCCGCTGGGGAAGTTGGACACGATGGCCACGCCGGCGCGTTCACCGCAGGTCAGGCGCAGCCGTTCGCGCAGGTTCTTCAGGCCGATGCCGGTGCCGCTGCTGCCCTGCCCGAAGCCCAGGCCGTCATCGGCCACGGTCAGGGTGACGTGGTCATCGAAGGCGCGCGCGATGATCCACACCGTGCCGCCACCGGGCTTGGGCTCCAGCCCGTGCTTGATCGCGTTCTCGACCAGCGTCTGCAGCGCCATCGACGGCAGCGGTACGGTTTCCAGCGCCGGCGGCACATCCACCTGCAGTGCCAGCCGCGCGCCCATGCGGATCTTGAGGATTTCCAGGTAGGCCTTGGTGCGCTCCAGCTCCACGCCCAGGGTGGACATCGATTCGTCCACGCTCGGCAGCGAACTGCGCAGGTACTGGATCAGGTGCCCCAGCATCTGGTCGGCGCGCGGCGGATCGGTGCGGGTCAGTACCTGCGCGTTGGCCAGCGTGTTGTACAGGAAGTGCGGTTCCACCTGTGCGTGCAGCAGGTTCAGCCGCGCCACCGACAGTTCCTTTTCAGTGGCGGTCTGCTCGGCCGCCGCCTGCTCGTCGCGGCGCTGTTCGGACACGCGGCGGGTGATGGCGCGGCTGACCGCTTCGGCGTTCTCGTAGTTGCTGCCTTCGTCCACCGCCAGCAGGTCGGCCCACACCCCGGCATCGGGCTCGAACACCAGGGTCACGCTGCTGGTGCCCTGCCCCGGGGTGACCGTGGCCAGCACGCTGTTGCGCTTGATCGCCCAGCGCGCCGGCAGGTTCCAGCGCGACGGCGGGCGGCCGTTGTAGGGGTCCACGCGGCGCACGTAGGCGCGCACCTGCAGGCTGCCGGCGGCGCTTTCGATGTCTTCCACGCGCGGCAGTTCCTTGATCGCCTGTTCAACCAGGCTGAAGGCCTCGCCGGCGTCCATCGGCAGTTCGATCTGGCGCCGCTGACGGCTGGACAGGGTGGCCGCATCCAGGCGCCCTGCCAGGGTCGAGACCCGGCGCAGGTGGGTGATGCAGCTGCCCAGCGCGGTGATCATCAGGAACAGCGCCAGCAGTCCGAACACCCAGCCAGGGCCTTCATCCATGCCGTGGAAGAAGCCGCTCCACACGAACCCGGCCACGACGATCGCCGCGGCCCAGGCCACCAGAATACGGAGAATCAGGGAAAGGCTGGCAAACACGGCGGCGTCTTCACGATGGGATGGTGTGAGGATAGCCGTGCCCGTGGAGGGCACAAGCGCCATGCGATGGAAGCCGGGAAAGCAGGGATGAAACGGTGCCGGCGTGGCGCCGGGGTGCCAGGGACCGCGTGGACACGCATGGCGTGTCCCTACGGCCGGTCCGGGGGCGTAGCGACACGCCATGCGTGTCCCACGTACAGCAGGCCGAAGACCATACCCCGCCGGCAGGTGCCGGCGGGGCGTGGTGCTTACTTGCGCTCGGCGGCGCTGGCGTCGCGCGGTGCGCGGAACTGCGAGTCATCGCTCCAGTTCGGCCAGCTGCGGGAGTTGGCCAGCTGGTTGCCCAGCGTGTACAGCACTTCCAGATCGCGGGCGGCGCCGGCGAACTTCCAGTCCGGCTGCCACTCGTCGCCCTGCTGGTGGTAGCGCTTGGCGGTGTAATCGTCCGAGGCCGCCTTGCCTGCGGCCACGCCGCCGTCCACCCAGTCCTGGCCGGCCGAGTAGGACACCGCCGGCACGCCACGCTTGGCGAACGGGAAGTGATCGGAACGGAAGAACAGGCCGGCTTCCGGCTTCGGGTCCGGGGTGTAGCGGATATCCCAGCCCTTGGCCACGTCCTTCAGCTGGTCCAGCAGTTCCAGCTTGGCCGAGCCATAGATGCCGAAATCACGCGACGGGCCGAACGGCGCCATGCCATCCATGTTGATCACCGCCACGGTCTTGGCCAGCGGGTACAGCGGGTGGCTGGCGTAGAACTCCGAACCCAGCAGGCCCTTCTCTTCGGCGGTCACGGCCAGGAACAGCACCGAACGCTCCGGGCGCTTGCCCTTGGCAAAGCCACGGGCCAGTTCCACCAGCGAGGCGGTGCCGCTGGCGTTGTCCAGCGCGCCGTTGAAGATGGTGTCGCCGTTCGCATCCGGCTTGCCCACGCCGATATGGTCCCAGTGCGCGCTGTACACCACGGTCTCATCCGGGTGCTTGCTGCCTTCCAGGCGCGCGGCCACGTTGTGCGAGGTGATCACCTCGGTCTTCACCGCGTACTTGGCCGACAGGGTTTCGCCCTTCAGCTCCACCGGCTTGAAATCGCGGCGCTGGGCCTGCTTCTTCAGCGCCTCGAAGTCCTGCCCGGCACGCTTGAACAGGTCCACCGCCAGGTCGCGCTGGATCCAGCCTTCCAGCAGCGGGTGCGCTTCGGCCGGGTTGTCGCGGACCACGTCGAACATGGTGTTGGTGTTGGAACCGGCCACCGTGGCCCAGCCGTAGGAGGCCGGCGCGGTTTCATGGACGATCAGCACGCCCAGCGCACCCTGGCGGGCGGCCTCCTCGTACTTGTAGGTCCAGCGGCCGTAGTAGGTCATGCCCTTGCCGTCGAAATCGCCTTCGCCGGTTTCGAAGTCCGGGTCGTTGATCAGCACGACGGCTATCTTGCCCTTCAGGTCCACGTCCTTGAAGTCGTTCCAATTGCGCTCCGGCGCGTTCACGCCGTAGCCCAGGAACACCAGCGGGGCGTTCTGGATATCCACTTCGGACGCGCCGTTCATGGCCGCGCGCACCGCGATTTCCTGGCCCTGGGTAAGCGACTGCGGCTTGCCCTTGCTGGACAGCGCCAGCCTCGGCGTGCCGACGATATCGCCCTTGAGCAGCGGCACGGCCTGGGTCCACAGGCGCTTGCCGTCTTTCAGGTCGCCGCCCGGCTGCAGGCCGGCGGCCGCGAACTGCTTGCTGAGGAAAGCGATGGTCTTCGCTTCGCCGGCCGTGGCGGGCGAGCGGCCCTCATAGGCGTCGGAGGCCAGTTCCTTGACGTCGGCGGAGATCCGCGCGCCATCGAATTTCGGCGTCGCCGCCATCAGGGCGCTGGACACCGACAGTGCCAGCACGCTCAAAACCACTCGCTTCATCGTTTTCTCCGCAGTTGGGACAACCCCATCATCCACGGATCATAACCGTCCCGCGCGCGACATGGGCCTCCTGGGCCGGCCAACGGCCGGCGCTACCGCTTGCGGTTGATTGATCCCGATCCCAACCACCACGTAACACTTCGTAGCCCCGGCCGTTGGCCGGACACCGCGCGCAGCGCGGCGCAAGCATCCGGAGCCCAAAACAAAAACGCCGGCTGCACTGCAACCGGCGTTTCAACCCAACGAAGCCGCCCATCAGGCGCCGATACACATCACCAGTTCGGATCTTCCACCGGCGCCGCCGCCTTCGGCGCCGCCGCGCGCGCCGGCTTCGGCTTCGCGCTGCCGCTGGATGCCGTCGCCGCCGACGCGGCCGGCTTCACCGCACCGGCCTGCGAACGCAGCTCGATCGAACCCGGCTTGAAGCTCGCTCCCCCCAGGTCCGCACCGCCTTCAATGGTGCCGTAGGAGGTCTGCGATGCCACGCGGTCCACCCGGATCGTGCAGCACGGGGTTTCATTGCGGCCCAGCGAACGCCCGGTCTGCGGGTCCTTCAGCTCCTCGCCCAGCATCACCGCCTGCCAGCGCTGGCCGACCTTGAGCGATTCACCGCCCTGGCTCAGGACCACCTGGTCGCCGGTCATGGCCACCACCGACACCGGGAAGATCTCGGTGATGATCGCCGTGCCGATCTGCCCGGACAGCGAATCCATCATCGCCGCCGCCATGCCCTTGCCATCCACCACGCGCGGCAGGGTGCTCGGGCCGGTCGAGGCCAGCTGGTGGTCGAAGCTGTCAGACATCACCACCTCACCGGTGGTCGCGTTGATCAGGCGCAGGGTGATGCGCCCGCCACCCGAATACGAGGTCACCTGGCGGTCGGACATGCGCAGGTTGCGCACGCTGCGCGGGTACTCGAAGCGTTCGATGGTCGGAATCAGGATCAGGTCGGTGGCCAGCTGCTGGCCCAGCCGCGCGGTGTCCTGCAGGCGCACGTTGCCGCTGTTGATGTGGTCGATCTCAGCCTGCATCTCCTCGCCGAACTCACGGTCCAGCACGATGAAGCGCTTGGTCTGGGTCAGCGTGTCGTTCAGGCGCGCGCGAATGGCCGCGGCCACTTCATCGCTGGCCACCCGGCCATCGCCGACGGCATAGGTGCCGCTGCGCACGTGTGGCTGGGCCACCACGATCTTCGGCCGGCCCTGTTCGTCCGGGGCGCGGTATTTGGCGATATCGGCGCGCACGCGCACCTTCCAGTAGCTGCGCATCGTGCGGCGGCTGACATCGGATTCGAACGACTGCGCGCCGCGCTTGGCATCCACGCTGGCCTGTTCCTTGTAGCTTTCCTTGATGCTGGCCGATGCGGAACTCCCGCCACCGGCAGCTTCTGCCTGCGCCTGCGCCGAGCCACTGGCCGAGGCAGACGCCGAATAACTGTAGCCGGCGTCGCTGGCGCGCACGCGGGCAATCACTTCTTCATCGAGCTGGCTGACTTCTTCCTGCGAGAGGATCTCGTAGCCCAGCACCGCCCCCTGCGAGGCGGCAATCATCTGCTGGGAGAACGCGTCGGCGCGGATATCGCCGACGTGTTCCCCATCCACGTCCACATGCAGGCCCGCACGCAGGCTCTGCATCTGGCTGGCGACACGCACGCCATTGACCTGTGCCACCGCCGACTGCAACGCGGCCAGCACCGCCAGCTCCGGGGTGCTGCCGATGCCCTCGGCTTCACGCGCCACCTGGGTGGTGCCGCCGAAATCCGGGGCGTCGCGCAGCGGCTTTTCAGCCGGTGCGTCCAGCTTGGATTCGGCCTTCGGCGCCGCGGTCTCCACCGGTGCCTCCTGCTTGCCGCAGGCGGCAAGCAGGGCAGCGGTGAGGGCCAGGCTCAACAGTCGGTATGAGGTCTGCATGCGTGGCGTTCCTTTCGATTACAGGCTGTCGAGCATCGACTCGGCGTTGCCCGGCACCTTGATCTTGGCGGCGCGGGCGAAGGTCAGCGCGGCCTTCGACGAGGAGTACAGGCCCTTCAGGTAGCCCGGCGATTCCTTGGCCACCCACGCACCGGCGGCCAGCTTGCGGCCCACGGTGACCAGCTGGGTGCCGCTCAGGCTCTTCATGCCGTTGGCGAAGTTGCTGGCTTCACCGCTCAGCTTCTGGCCTTCGGCAGCGGATGCGACCAGGGCGACCAGGCCGGTGGTGTAGTGCTGCTTGGATTCGGCGCTCAGCTCCGGCTGCGCGGCCACGCGCTCATCGATCGCAGCCTGGGCTGCTTCGCTGACCGACACCGACTTCTTCATCTGGTCCACGTTGACCGAACCGGACGACAGCGCCATGCGCTCGGCTTCCAGCAGCTTGACCTGCTCGGCCAGGCCGAAGGCCTTGGCGAAGGAGGTCTGGGCGTCGATCGAGTGCGACTGCGAGGACACGAAACGACGCACCAGCGCTTCCTGCGCGGCTTCGTCCGGGGCGCCGGCCGAAGCGGCCGCGGCGCTGTTGCCGCCGCCAGCCAGGTCCTTCAGCTTGCCGAACTGCGCGTGCGCCGGGGCGGCGAAGGTGGTGGCGATGGCCAGGGCGATGAGGGTCTTGCGGATCATTGGGTAATTCCTTGTTGGAAAATGTTGGCGCGAACCGGTCGGTACCGACCGTTGGTCGGTACGCCTTAACGCACGGCCTTGACGTTCAATTCGTTGATCATCTGCTGCGCACCCTTCTCGGCGGCGATCTGCAGCGCATTGGTGCGGGCCACGGTCTCGTTCGGACCGGTGCCGGAGAACTGCACGGGACCCACCGACGACACGGTCTTCGGGAAGCGGCCGCTCACGTCCAGCACCTTGCCGGTGACGGTGACGAACACGCGGGTGTTGCCGCTGACCGGATCGCGGTCACGCATGCCCACGTCCAGCGTGCCGACCGCCAGGTACGGGATGTTGGCCGCTTTGATGCCATTGGCGGTATCGCGCAGGGTGGCGGCCGACAGGTCGTTGCCGGTGCTGAAGTCCTTGCGGATGCGCTCGATGCTCAGCAGGCCACGCGATTCGCCTTCCACGTATTCCGCTTCCACCACTTCATAGCCGGCTGCGCTGAACGCGCCGGTCATCGCGGTGTTGATCTCGTTGGCGTTGGCCACCTTCCAGGCGATGTTGTCGCTGCGCGCGGTGGTGCTGCCACCGGCGGTGATCGACACCGACGCGTTCTGGTTGATGCTGCCGTTGGTGCTCACCGAATTGCCACGGAAGCTGTCGCCTTCGCGGGTCTTCTCGTCGTAGCTCTGGCTGGCGTCGACCCGGCGGTATTCCTTGTCCTGGAACGACTGCACGGTGTCCTGCGAGCGCGCGATGAACAGGAAGGTCAGCATCGACCGCTCGTTGCTGCGCGCACCGGCGGTGGCCGAGCCGGCATCCAGCTTGGTCTGCAGCAGGGTGGTGTTGATTTCGGCGCGGACGCTGACGGTGTAGGTCTTGGCCTTCTTGTCTTCGGTGTCCGACAGCGGCACCGCCGACAGCACGTAGCGGTCGATTTCACCGATGAACTCGGCGCGGCGGTCTTCGAACAGGCGCAGCTTGGCCGCGCCGGATTCGGCGATGTACGCCTCCAGTGCATTGACCTTGGCCTTGTTCAGGGCCTGGGCGCGGGTGTCGGCACTCAGGCGCAGGCCATAGCTGGCCGAACCGGTACCACGGGAACTGGCGGTCTGCGCCGCAACCGGCGCGGCAACCATCAGTGCAATGAGAATCAGCAGTACGGCACGAATCAACGGCATGAGGTGATCAACTCCTGGAGGGCTTGGGTCTGTTGCTGCAGCGGCTTGCCGCCGGGCTTCTGTTCGTCCAGCCACGCTTTCGAATCCGCGCGCTTGGCGGCGGCGCCGGCGAAGGCGTCCAGGCCGGCCAGCGTGGTTTCGTAGCTGGCCGACCACTGGTCAACGTGCCACTGGGTCGACGGCACCACCTTGGTGGCGCCCTTGCGCAGCGGCTGGTCGAAGAACACCTTGCCCGAGAACGGCTCCACCACCGTGGCCTGGAAGAACGCGCCGAACAGCATCGTCTTCATCGCCGGGGTTTCATTGATCACGCCGTTCTTCAGCGCATCCAGGCGCAGCTTCACCACGTAATCCGGCTCGGGGATCTTCAGCTGGTACACCTTGCCGTCGGCAAAGCGCGCGGCCATCGCACCGCCGATCGCCTGGCCGGTGGCCGGCGGCAGCAGCCCGATGCCGGTGTTGGACGACAGCGTCTTGGACAGTTCATGGGCCAGCGTGGCGCGCAGCACCTGCTCATCCACCGCATCGGGCAGCTTGGCGCGCACCGCATCGGAAAGGGTTACCTCGCCCACCTGCAGGCGGCGCGTCGACGCGGCCGGCAGCTTTGCCTTGGCCAGCGTATCGGCCAGCACCTGCGGCAGGCCGGTGGCGGCTTTGCCGTACAGCAGGTCAGCCACGATCGCGTCGATGTCGTCCTCGTCCGGCAGGAACTCCATCACGTCGATGCGCTGCAGCGTGATCGGGTAGGACGCCACCACCTGGCGTTCGCGGAAATCGAAGAACAGCGCCTGCAGCGCCACTTCCACCAGCACCTTGTACTGGCCACCAATCGGTTCGATCGACACCAGCTCGCGGTCCAGCGCGGTGGCCAGCACCGTGGCACTGGTGGTGCCATCAAGCATCGCCAGCGGCTGGTCGATCAGTTCCAGGCTGGCCGGGCGCTGCGCCTGCAGCCGGGCCCACAGGGCCTGGTTGAGCGGGGCCAGGCCACGCGCCTTGAGCACGGCGGCCGCACGCGGGGTGCTGGCTTCAACGGCGCTCTGGTCGGCGGTGTAGGCAAAACCGGCCCAATAGGCCTGCTGCGATTTGTCGGCGGCCTGCGCGGCGCTGGCGAAGGTGGCAGTGCCAACCAGTACGAACCCGCACAGCAGCAGCCACGCGCTACGCGCGCGCGTACGCTTCTTCCCTGAAACCATCGTCCCGCAATCCTTCTCGAACGGACCCGGCAAGGCGCCCGGTCACTTTTGTGAGGCGCCACCATAGTGCCTGTTCAGGTTTCGGGCAAGAGGAGAATTGTGTCAGTCCGGCTGCAGCTGCGCCGCCCGCGCCTGCAGCAGCGCGCGTTCGCGCGCGTTGGGAGTAAGCCGCGCCGCCCGCGCAAAGGCATCGGCCGCCTCTGCGTGCCGGCCCATCTGCGACAAAAGGTCACCCTGCACCGCCGCCATCGGCGCGTAGTCCCGCAACCGTGGATCGCCGGCCAACCGCTCCACCAGCGGCCATGCCGCTGCCGCCCCTTCCGCGCGCGATACCGCCACCGCGCGGTTGAGTTCCACCACCGGTGAGGGCTGCACTTCCGCCAACCGCGCATACAGCGCGGCCATGCGCGCCCAGTCGGTCGCATCGGCGTGGTGCGCGCGCGCGTGGCAGTCGGCGATGGCCGCCTGCAGCACGTAGCCATCATCGGCCCCACCCAGCGCCACGGCCTGCTGCAGCGCCGCCTGCCCGCGCGCCACCTGCAGGTGGTCCCAGCGGCTGCGGTCCTGGTCGGGCAGCAGGATCGGGTTGCCGTGCACATCCACGCGCGCGGCCGCGCGTGAGGCCTGCAGTTCCATCAGCGCCAGCAGGCCGTGCACCTGCGGCCAGGTCGGCAGGCGCTGCTGCAGCACCCGCCCCAGCCGCAGCGCCTCCTCGCACAGCGCCGGGCGCATCCAGTCATCGCCGCTGCTGGCCGCATAGCCTTCGTTGAAAATCAGGTACACCACCGCCAGCACCGAGCCCAGCCGCTCCGGCAATGCCGCCTGGCGCGGCACTTCGAACGGCACCTGCTTGTCGGCCAGCGTGCGTTTGGCGCGCACGATGCGCTGGGCAATGGTCGGCTCCGGCTGCAGGAACGCGCGCGCGATCTCATCGGTGGTCAGCCCGCCCAGCAGGCGCAGGGTCAGCGCCACCCGTGCATCGGCCGACAGCACCGGGTGGCAGGCCACGAACATCAGCCGCAGCAGGTCATCGCCGATGTCGTCCTGCAGGGCGTCGCTATCGTCGGGCAGCGGCAAGGGCTGTGGTTCGAGTTCAGTGCCCCATTGCGCATGCTGGCCGGCCACGCGCTGGTGCTGGCGCAGCACGTCGATCGCGCGATTGCGTGCAGTAGTCATCAGCCACGCTCCCGGATTATCCGGAACGCCCTGGGTGGGCCAGCGCTCCAGCGCGGCCAGCCAGGTGTCCTGGGCCAGTTCTTCGGCACGCCCGATATCGCCGCCCAGCATCCGCGCCAGGCGTGCGATCAGCGCCGGCGACTCCATGCGCCAGAGGGTATCCAGTCGTTGTGTCAGCGCAGCTTCCATGCGGCGAATGAGAGCATCCGTCACCGCGCCGCACAAGGTGCGGCGCGGCACCTGGCATCAGCCGGGTTCGCCATCCATGTGCGCCACTTCCCACAGGTGGCCATCCAGGTCCTCGAAGCTGCGCTGGTACATGAAGCCGTAATCGCGCGGCGGCGTCGGTTCGCTACCACCGGCCTTGAGCACCTTCTCCAGGGTTTCATCAACCGCCGGGCGGCTGGGCGAAGACAACGCAAGAATCACCTGCGCCTGCTTGCGCGCATCGGCGATGGGCCGGTTGATGAAGGTGGCGAAGAACGGCTCCAGCAGCAGCATCAGCATGATGTTGTCGCTGATGTTGAACGAGGCCGCCTTGTCATCGGTGTAGGTCAGGTTGGGCGTGAAACCCAGCGCGGTGAAGAACGCCTTGCTCCTGTCCAGGTCGCGGACGGGCAGGTTCACGAAGATCATCTGGGGCGTGTCGGACATGGTGGGTTTCCCGTAATCAGTAGGGTTTCATGCAATTGACCATCCACGGCTTGCCGTAGCGGTCTTCCAGCATGCCCCAGCGCTTGGCCCAGAACGTTTCGCCGATCGGGAACGTGACCTTGCCGCCCTCGGACAGCGCCTTGAACACGCGCTCTGCTTCCTCCTCGGTTTCCACTTCGATGTTGATCGTGGTGGTGCCTTGGCCCGAAGAAGGCGGGCCATCGGCCGCCATCAGGATCGCGCTGCCCACTTCCAGCTGGCTGTGCGCAATCAGGTTCGGATCGGCCGGGCCAGGGTTGTCGCCACAGCCGTCCATGTTGTCGCTGGGCGGCATGTCGCTGTACTTCATTTCCGAGGTGACCTTGCCGCCCAGCACCTGGGCATAGAACGCCATGGCTTCGTGGGTCTGGCCGCTGAAGCCAAGGAACGGGATCAGTTTCATGGGAATCTCCTGAAAAGCACGGGGGGTGGGTCAGTCGGCCTGGCCGATCTGCTCGCGCAGACGCTGTTCCTGCGCACGTAATTCCGGGGTGAAAACCTCGCCAAAATCTTCTTCGGTATAGAACGGGCGGATCTCCACCACGTCGCCGGGCAGGAACGGGGCGCGCTTGAGCCATTCGGTGGCTTCGTCCACCGAACGCACCTGCCACAGCCAGAACCCGGCCACCAGCTCGCGGGTTTCGGCGAACGGGCCGTCGATCACCTGCGGTGCCGTGCCTGTGTAGGCGACCCGGCGGCCGTGGCTGCTGGGGCGCAGGCCATCGCCGGCCAGCATGATCCCGGCCTTGACCAGCTCCTCGTTGAAGGCGCCCATGTCCCGGAACTGCGCTTCGGTAGGCAGCACCCCGGCCTCGGTGGCCTCGGTCGCCTTCACGATCACCATGACTTTCATCGGCTTTCCTCGTTGTCGGCCCGGTTGGCGGGCCCTTCATGAGATACGACGCCCCAGTGGAACGGAAATCGACATGCCTGCCAAAAAATATTCCGATGCCGGCAGCGGTTGACGGTCACGGCCCTGAACGGGCCGGCAGCGCTGCACTGCAACAGGACCGCGGCGCAGGCTGGGGCATCATGGGCATCCCCTGCCCAGCGGTGCGCCGGCCATGCAATTCCTGCTGCTGATCTATATCGACGAATCCCTGATCCAGGACGTGCCCGCCGAGGAATACGACGCCATGATGCGCGGCTGCATCCAGCATGCTGACACGCTGAAGGCCGAAGGCACGCTGGTCGCCTCTCAGCAGCTGGAGCCGGTCGCCCAGGCGCGCACCCTGCGCACGCGCCAGGCGCAGGCGCGCATCACCGACGGCCCATTCGCCGAAACCCGCGAACTGCTCGCCGGCTTCAACCTCATCAACGCCAGCGACCACGATGAAGCCCTGCGCATCGCCCAAGGGTTCCCGTGGTCGCGCTATGGCAGCATCGAAGTCCGCCCGGTAGCCGACTTCGAAGCAGAACGCCGCCGGGTCGGCGCCTGAGGTTGCCTGGAAATCACGGCAACACCGTGACCTTCAACTCGCGCTCTCCGATCGCCTCGTTCCCGCTGTAATCCCGCGCGCTCCCACGAATGATGTAGTCCCCCGCCGGCAATGCCTCCGGCTGCCAGCGCCCGGTCTCCACCAGGCCATCGCGCACGGTATTGGTCACCAGGTAGCGGAACCGCGTCACCGCACTGCCGTGCACGGTAATCCCGCTGTCCGGCGCATACGCCACCACCGTGGCACTGTCCTCGCGCGGCATCCGGTTGAACACGATGTTGAAGCGCGGCTGCTCGTACCCCGCCAGCGGCGTGCCAGCCGCGTCCAGGATCTGGTACCCCACCTGATACGCCCCCAACCGACGCCGCGGCAGGTTGTTGTCCACCTGGTCCCACGCCTCCACCACGATCTGCACGCCCGGCCCGACGCGCGGAATCGGCACGCGCCCGTTCGCCCCGGCCTTGATCGGCTGGTCCAGGTCATCCAGCACCGCGACGTCCGTAATGCGCGGCGCGAAGCTGTCGGCGTAGCCCACGAAGCCCAGCGCCACCGCATTGCGCTGGAATCCACCCGCGCCGACGCTCAGGTGCACGTGCGCCATGCGGTTGATGCTGCCCAGCGGCTCACCGGCCTTGAAGCGCGTGCCCCGGCGAACGCGTACCCGCTCCAGCTTGCCGTCCAGGTCGCGCAGCTGCGGCCAGCGCGCGTCGAACGCGCGGTCACGCGCATCGCGGCCCACCTTCATGTGGATGTAGCGCAGCCGGTCAAGCGACAACCCTTCGGCCTGCCCGCCCACCGACCAGCTCGGGAAGGGACTGCTCACCTTCGCATCGGCCATCGCCAGCACCGTCTGCCCGACATCGCCACGGATATCAAAGCCATCGTGCAGGTGGTGGCGGCTCTCACCACTGAAGTTGCCGCGCACCTCACCCAGCGTGCCCACCACCTCATGCCAGCCGAGCTGCGGGGCCAGCGGCCAGCGCCCGCCGGTGTCCGGCAGCGCGGCATCGGCGGCCGGACCGATCAATGACGGCGCCGGCGTGGCGCCGGCCGCCAGCGCACGCAGGCGATGCACGCGGTATGACGCCGCATCGGACACATACAGCCCGCCATCGGCATCCAGCGCCAGCCCGCCCGGCCGCGAGAAGCGTGGCTGCGCCGACGCGCCGGTGAGGTCCACCACATGGCCCAGTGCCGACAACTGCACTACCTTGCCGTCGAAATCGCTCGCATACACCACGTCATCGTGGGTTACCGCCAGCGCCAGCGGCCCGTTGAGCAGGCTGCCGCGGGCCAGCAGCGTATCCAGCGTGCCGTCCGGCGCCAGCCGGCGGATCGCGGCGTTGAGCAGATCGGCGACCAGCAGGTTGCCGTGCGAATCCAGCGCCAACGCCACGGGCGTATCCAGCCGCGCGCCCACACCTGCCCCGTCCACGTTGCCCGGCGCATCACCGCCGGCCAGCGTGCGCACCTGGCCATCGGGCTCGATCACGCGGATGCGGTCGTTCCAGGTATCGGCCACGAACACACGGCCACCGGCATCCACCGCCACGCCCATCGGCCCGTCAAAGCGCGCCTGTGCGGCCGGGCCATCGGCGTAACCGGCGGTGCCATCACCGGCAATCGTGCTGACCACACCATCGGTGCCGATCCGTCGGATCACATGGTTGCCGGTATCGGCGACGAACACATTGCCGGCACCATCCAGTGCAATGCCTGACGGCGTATTGAACTGCGCCTGCAGCGCCGGGCCATCGCGCCAGCCCTCGCCCTGCCCGGCCAGCGTGTCCACCCGCCCATCGGGAAACACCCGGCGGATGCGGTTGTTGTCGCCCGCATCGGCCACATACAGCACGCCGTGCGCATCCAGTGCGAGGCCATAGGGATCGGCGAACCGCGCCTGCGCCGCCGCGCCATCGCGCAGCCCGCCCACGCCGTCACCGGCCAGCAGGCTGACCTGCGGGGTCCAGCCCAGCACCGTGGCCACCGGGCCCGGCGGCGGGGCCGGCGCGGCCGGTTCGCGCAGGAAGGTCCACGCCAGTGCCGCTGCCACCGCCACGCCTACCAGCGCCACCATTGCCCATCGTGCGCGCGTCATCGCTGTCCTTGCCTGCTCGTTCGGGACACGACCTTAGCCGCTCGCCGCGTGCCTGCAAACCCTGCGTGCGTCCGCATCGACTTGTGTGGATGCCGCGTTCCGGTTTCAATCGAGGCTCAGACCAAGGAAGGAAGCACCGCATGACCTGCCATACCGGCACTGCCCTCGTCCTGCTGCTCTCGCTGTGCGGGGTGCCGGCCGCAGGCGCGGCCACCGCTGCCAGTGGCGCTACCCTGGATGCTTCCACTGTTGAGGCATCGCCCGCCAACGCCGCGTTCCTGGCCGAAGTAGGCGCCGCCCTGCAGCAGTCCGACGCAGGTGACAGCCTGGGCGCGGCCATTACCCTGGATCGCCTGCTGGTCGATCCGCGCATGGCGCAGCTGGAGGTGGCTCAGCGCAGCGACGTATGGGCATCGGCGGCCATGGTGTCCGGTACACAGAAGCAGGATGACATCGCCCTGCAGCGCCTGCAGCAGGCGCTGGCGATCAATCCACACAACGCCTACGCGCGGCTGCGGCTGGCGTGGACGCAGATGGTCGATGGCACGCCGGAGAACGCCGCCGACAACGTCATTCTCGCGCTGGCCGATGGCGTAGGGCAGCCGGACATGTCCGCCGAGATGGTGTGGCAGCTGGACACGGACCT
>NZ_JAGXKC010000190.1:0-481 GCF_019091045.1 Stenotrophomonas sp. GbtcB23
TAGGCGGCTGCGGCGACAGAGGAGTCGCCCTTGGCCCGGCTAAACGTCTTGATGCGGGAGTGGTAGATGGCCATGCTGGTTCCGATGTGGACTCCCGCTCTTTATGCCTTCGGTTTGAACTTTGGCAAGCGCGAAGCGCTTGGGGTCCCAGGGGCGAAGCCCTTGGCGCAAGCAATGTCGAAGACATTGCCTAATTGCGCTCTTGCATATTTGTTTTAAGCCATCTCTTTCAGATCTTCTCGATCTCGATAGCAGCTCAAATTCAAGGTGACCGACAACTTGACGCGAGCGATTTTTTTGATTGACTCGTAAACAGACAGAAGAGAAACCAGATGAGCGCGACAAACCACTACCACGATCGAATTCAACGAGCGACCGAACGATTGGCTCAGCTCCAAGCAAGGGACCTGTTGGCAAACCAAAGGCGGGACAGCAAAGCAAGAGACCTTGCAAAGCGCGATAAGGCCAAGCGAAGCCAGCG
>NZ_JAGXKC010000191.1:0-480 GCF_019091045.1 Stenotrophomonas sp. GbtcB23
CCGCTCACCTGGAAATGCTCATCAAGCGATGCGTTCCAGACGATCAGGTGTTCCCGGGAAAGCTGCATACACAGCTCCTTGAGTTGCCGTGGTCTGTGATCTTCACCACCAACTACGACACCCTGCTGGGGCGCACCGCCGAGCGGATGTTCGAGGTCGGCTACTTCACCGTCTGCGCACGCGAGGACATTCCCCAGTCCAAGGTGCTGGGCCGACGTCGCATCGTCAAGTTGCACGGCTCGTTTCCCTCGCATCGCCCCTTCATCCTGACTGAAGAGGAGTACCGTACCTACCCTGAGCGCTTTGCGCCCTTCGTTAACATGGTCAGGCAGTCCCTCTTAGAGAACGTGTTCTGTCTTATCGGATTCTCCGGTGATGATCCCAATTTTCTGCATTGGCTGGGGTGGGTGCGGGACATGCTCGACAAACACGCACTTCCGGTGTACCTCTTCCTTGCTCAGGAGCCGACGCTTGGGGGGC
>NZ_JAGXKC010000192.1:0-480 GCF_019091045.1 Stenotrophomonas sp. GbtcB23
GGGCGCCGGCACCGGCCAACGCGGGCGCTATAGCTATGATCTTTCGAGTACAGTGCTCTTTATCGGTACCCCCGCGACTGGCAATGGCAGCGGAAAACGGCCTGAAGGTTTCCACGGACCATACGCCGGACGCTGAGAATTGAATTCGAGTTAACTAGATGAGCTGGTGGATCCGGCGGGCGCATCCAGAGGTTTCTTAGTTCGGACGGCACCAGTCGTGGACGAGAGGCTATATTTTCACTTAGTGCAAGTCGCTCTGCCGCAGTACTGCGGAATACCTGAGGTAAGAATGAAAGTCACGGCGATCAATGCAGTGAATAGCCTTCGCTTGGCCCCCGTAGGTGCGAGCATCTATTGTGGCGCAACCGATGGGCGACTAACGGAAGAGCACATCATCCCCAAGGGACTTGGCGGCACGCTGGTACTTCCGCAGGCAAGCTGTGATGACTGTGCGGCTATCACCTCCCTTTTCGAAATGCG
>NZ_JAGXKC010000193.1:0-480 GCF_019091045.1 Stenotrophomonas sp. GbtcB23
TGGCGGCCCGTGGACTGTCGGTGGCCGAGCTCATCGAGGCGGTGGATGCGGCCAACGGCGCTACCGGGGGCTCCGTGATCGAACAAGGCGAAGCCGAACTGATGGTGCGTAGCGAAGGCTACCTGCGCACACAGGAGGCGTTCGAACAGGTGCCGGTAACCGGCAACGACGGCATCCCCGTCCTGCTCGGCGAGGTGGCCACGATCAGTCGCGGGCCGGTCTTCCGTCGTGGTATCGCAGAGTCGGATGGTCAAGGTGAGGTGGCCGGCGGCGTGATCGTCCTGCGGACCGGCAAGGATGCCTTGGGGGCCATTCGGGACGTCAAAGCGCGACTGCAGGCGTTGCAATCCAGCTTGCCCGAAGGCGTGGAAGTGGTGGCGGTGTACGACCGCTCCGTGCTAATCCAGGATGCGGTACGCAACCTCACCCATAAGCTTGGTGAAGAGTTCCTGGTCGTAGCGCTGGCATGCCTGCTGGTCC
>NZ_JAGXKC010000194.1:0-479 GCF_019091045.1 Stenotrophomonas sp. GbtcB23
CCGCCGGATTCAAGAAGTGCTGCGACATCGTTGACGCACACGATCCATCCAGCGGTAGGAATGCCGCGCCGCCACCGCCTACTGATCTATTTCAGGACATTCAGGCTTTGAAAGACTGGGCCGCCTCTCTGCGAGACAGGCAGAAGAAGATTGCTTGAAATGCACTTGTTCACGCCAATGCTGACTGATCTGACGAAGCACACATCGTGTTCATCAAGCGATCACGGCTTTGGCTACATGGAGATTGCCCCTCTACGCTACAACAGGTTGTCCCGATAGGTACTGAACTTCACCATGTCTCCATGCAGCAGATACATGGAGTCCGAGGTGGAACAGCTATCGCAAGCCCCCAACCCCGCCGGCACCGACGCCGGCCTCCCCTTGCCAGGCACGGAAGCCTATGAGGCGTTGCCGCAATTTCCAAAGCGCAGTGCCCTTCCCTTCCGTCGCACCATCCGCCGCCAGGAACTGCGGCAGAT
>NZ_JAGXKC010000195.1:0-476 GCF_019091045.1 Stenotrophomonas sp. GbtcB23
CGCGAAGCACTCATCGCATCTGTCAACTTTTCAGACTTTGAATCTCCGTGATACCAGCCGTCTGGCGCAGAGCGACATCGACCAATACGGACGCCAACCTTCAGAATTGCGGCCTCGACTTTTCTCTGGAACTCAATAAGATCTCTGTCTGCGGGCGACGCATCAAGCTGCTCAGCAAGGCCCGCACGGATCGCCCCCAATGTCATGAGGTGATGGAAAAGATAACTTCCCAATCGATCAGTACTGGCCGGCCCCATCCAGTTCATTGTCTGATTCAAGGCTGCCGCCTCTCGACGTGACGCGCACGACCTTGACTTGGCAAAAACGTCATAGCAAACACTGGCGCTTTGCCCTATGGCCTGTCGTACAAAGGTCCCAGTAAGAGTCACGTAGTGACAGAAGTCGAACGTCGGCGGCGGGCGGGTCTCAAATCTCTCCAAACGAATACTGGTGGGTGGCTTCTCAATACTGAGCCG
>NZ_JAGXKC010000196.1:0-476 GCF_019091045.1 Stenotrophomonas sp. GbtcB23
GCAAATGAAAGTCCTTCTTCTATGTAGCTAAAGACGCAGTCTCCGCCGCCCCTGTTCCACTCCGCGGCGGAATAGTACAGGAAGCTTTCCGCGTACCGGAAAAGCTCGGGGGACCGATCCACTTCACGACCAAGAAATATGCAATTGAATTCTGACACCTGCTTTACTCACTAGCGGGGTGCATGCGGGAGTACAACGTAATTGCATTGCCATCCTTCATAACGATGTGAAGCGCATCAACCTTCGTGTGGAGAGCGCGGGGAAACAGGTTAAACCTGACAGCTAAGAAAGCTCCTGCTCGCCGGGAGAGACTTCGCTACGATCCGAAATTTGGATTAGTCACGATGATTTCGGTCGCCATAGGCCCAGGATCTTCAAGACGCAAAGAAGCTCAGATGCCCCGTCGGCATCAAGGAGTTGATGGATCCCGTTCTCTCCAATACCATCGAGAAGCTGCGCAGCGCGAGACAGCTGAA
>NZ_JAGXKC010000197.1:0-475 GCF_019091045.1 Stenotrophomonas sp. GbtcB23
TTTGGTCGGGACGCCTGATCAGGTCGCGGATGCCATTCTCGGCTATTACGAGCTTGGTGTTCAGACCTTCCTCGTTCGAGGCTTCGATCCGCTGGTCGATGCCATTCAATATGGCCGCGAGCTGCTGCCGAGGGTCAGGTCGCTGGTCGCGGAACGCGACCGCGCTTCGGCTTCCTCGGCCGCGACGGCCGCATAACAGGACATCAAGGGAATAAAATCATGAGCGTAGAGTTCATCGGATATGTCGGCCACTTCAACTCATCCGAGGCGATGCGGCGAACCGGGCCGGCCTTGGATATCGATCACATCGAAACCGCCGCGAAACTGCATGAATATGTCGGCTTCGACCGGGCGCTGGTCGCCTTCCATTCCAACTCGGCGGACAGCATTCTAATCGGCCAGCGCGTGGCCCAGGTCACCGAGCGCCTCAAGCTGATGATCGCGCACCGTCCGGGCTTTACCTCGCCGACGCTCG
>NZ_JAGXKC010000198.1:0-474 GCF_019091045.1 Stenotrophomonas sp. GbtcB23
GCCCCCGTCCGCCGGGGGGGTGGGGCATGGAAACGAGACCTCCCCCAAGCCTGCCGCGCCGCTGCTGCTGCTGCCGCCGCTGCTGTTGATCGCGCGCAGCCTGCGCACGTGGTGGGCCGCCGGGCTGTTGGCGGTGGCGGTGCTGGAGGTGGGTGGGCGCTATCTGGTCGACGGCTACATGGATGCGTTCCTGGCGGTCTACGCGGTTGCGGCGCTTGCCGTGGCGATCCAGCCGCGCAGGGACGTGGCCGAGGGGGCCTGGTTCAACCTCACCGCCTATGCGGCGCTGTCGGCGGTGCTGACCCTCATCAAGAACGAAGGCGCGGTGCTGGCCATCCTGGTCGGCGTGGTCGCGGTGGGTACGGCCCTGCTGCGCGACCGCCGCATGCCGTGGGGCCTGCTGGCCGCGTTCGCCGTGTCGATGCTGCCGCTGCTGGCGTGGAAGCTGGCCGTGGCCGGCGCCGACCTCGGCAA
>NZ_JAGXKC010000199.1:0-473 GCF_019091045.1 Stenotrophomonas sp. GbtcB23
GAGCCGGGCGCTCGTCCCAACGCCTAGGAGCTCGCCATGGAACGAGATCGGGAGGACTCGCCGATCCCCGGTGCGCAGCAGCAATGAGACGCCCTTGGAGCAGCCCGTCAGGGAAGCTCGAACTGACCGCAGCCAGGCCGTCACTAGAGGTGACTTCCCGGCCGGTGAACCGGATCGTCGTATGTTCCAGTGAAACGCCCGGGAGCGAATAAGAAGGGCGACGCCGATGGCCTCTCCTACAATGAATAGATGGCGTCGCAGCGTCGAATGGCCTTGAACTTCGGAGGGGCTGCTGGCAAATTGGCCCCATGAGTAAGCTGCTTCAGCCAAGCTCCGAAGGTCAGCAGCTCCGCTTGTTGGCGGACCTGTGCATGGTGGCGCAGGGCTTTCACCCTTCTCGCCGCCGAGCGGATGAGCTGATCGCGGATGGGTTGATCTGGGTCTTGATCGCGAAGCCTCCGAAACATGGACTG